>NZ_JAUBUJ010000012.1:0-117688 GCF_036705405.1 Microcoleus sp. B13-B6 | reverse complement strand
ATGATGATGACTTAATTCTCTGCAGTCTTCAGGGTTTTTTACCCTTATTTTTTTTCCGTCTCTACACAGACGCACTGGCATCACTGGGATACTATTCCTTTTTCCGTTGTTAGAAGTCCGGGTTGCTAATCTGAGGGAAGAGGATATGATTGCGTCTAATTTTCATCAATTCCGCAATGGGTGCATGGCAAAGCTCCCTCCCTACTCCCTCCGCTTCGCTGCGCCCACGATTGACCGTATAATCCAATTCAAAAGCTACTATGACGGCGTTGCGATCGCCTCGACGACCGTAAGGCGACCGATGTATGTAGGAATTCCCATAAGCTTGAGCTTGTGTCCTTGTAAAATCGCACAACTATAAGCAACTATAAGCTAAAGCTATTAAAAATATTAAAGTTTTATAATATTAAAGTTTTGAGGCGGTCGTCACCAGGGTAACTTTTTTCAAGATTATAGCCTCCTGTTTTACAATCCTTAAACATTGCTTCGATACCACTGCGACATTTAAACGCTGTTACAGCTTGTTTCAATTTCGCGATATTGGTGAGTAAATACCAGTCTTCATCTTCGCCACTATTTCGATATTTTCGTTGCCCATAACCAGCGACATCAAAACAGCCAAATCCTTGCTGCTGATTTTAACTCCTGTCACATAAAAGCTCGTACCTGCTACTAAACCACACTCACTCAACCGCTTAAATTCCTCTCCTTCTTCTTGAATATAGCGTCCCTGTTTTACTCTCAAAACAAACCTTATGTTATTTTCACACAGCCCACTTGCCAGCTTAACGCTTGCAAATTCAGGCGTTTCCTAAAAGGACCATTTTATATTTTTTTAGCAGACCAAGAATGGGGCAGATTAAGCTTTGTTGTTCTCGGATGTTGCTACAGGCACAGCGAAGGCAATATCTGCTACTACAACGGTAAAGCTCTCTTGTCCCCAATCAGGCTAATCATCAACATATTTTTATCTCGCCACTGCGTTCTATCAATGGCGACCTTCAACTCTTGTTTCTTTTTAAATTGAGTTCTCCAGATATATTTAAGCAGATGAAACCAAAGCTTTTCTATCTTGAGGATAGGTAGCTTGAGAAACCGTTGAATAGAACGTCGTCTGCTCTCAAACATGATTGGGTATGGCATCAATTTCGCCAATAACTCAATACTCACTTGTTTATGGGTTGGGAGCAGAAAAACTAAAATAGTCACAGTCAAGTATTCGGTGTTTTTGAGCTGGTGTTGGAAACAAATTTGGTATGATTGAGGTAACATTTTTAACTGATGGGGCTTCTTAACAAGACTGACCCCATATTTTTTTTACCAAAAATCGGTACTAGCCCCGTCATCTGTATTGGTTGATATATTTTACCATAAGCTCAGGAGAGCTAGAAACGTTATATATTCCTGCGTCTCGGATTGATATAAAAAAAGAAAATTAATAGTGTAGGTTTTGTTTCTCAACCTAACCTACACTATTAATAATTTGTGTAAGGGGAATGTTTATTCCTAACTCTCATTCTTCACGACACGGAAGTTACGGAAATACGGATAACTGTTGTTTTCCTGATTCCTTCTTCTTTTTTGCTTATTCCTTCTTCTTTCAACGTCCCCATTCCTAATTACTAATTCCCAAATGACTCGCTTAGCCACAACAATAGAAGCCATACTTTACCTAAAAGGTCAGCCAGTGTCGATCGCAGAAATCGCCGAGATTGCCAAGTGCGATCGAGCCGAAGCCGAAGACGCCATCATCGAACTCATGTCTGACTCGTCCCACCGCGACAGTGCATTAGAAGTCGTCGAAACCCCCACAGGATACAGCCTGCAACTCAGAGAAGAGTTTGCCAGTTTAATGCAAACTTTAATACCTCCAGAATTAGGTGTGGGAGCTTTGCGGACGCTGGCGGCGATCGCCCTCAAAGGCGGCATCGCTCAGCCAGATTTAGTTAACTTGCGAGGTTCAGGAGCTTACCAACAAGTGCAGGAACTGGTAGAAATGGGTTTCGTCCGCAAACGGCGGCCGACTGAAGGGCGGTCGTATTGGTTACAAGTTACCGAGAAATTTCACCGGTACTTTCAAGTAGACCAACTGCCAAAACAATTACAAATTGACTTTCAGGCAAATTTGTACCCAAGCAATGACGAGTAGTTTGAAGTAGAATGTAACCAGCCAGAAATTAAGAATCGCCAAATGGTTTTTCACCCTGACTTTGACACATCCAATGCCCAACAAACCGCAGTCAATCCACTGCTGAAGTACCTCCAACACCAATCCCCGGAGGTGCTAGCCCGCGTCGCCAAGTCTGTCAGCCCCGACATCAGAGAAATAATCTCTCATAACGTTCAAGGACTTGTCGGCGTTTTGCCTTCAGAAAATTTTAACGTCGAAATTACCACCGATCGCGAAAACTTAGCAGGTTTGCTAGCTTCAGCGATGATGACAGGATATTTTTTGAGGCAAATGGAGCAAAGGATGCACCTCGAAGAAAATTTAGCAAGCACCAGCTCGATTCAACCAAACTCACCCAAAGACAAGTAAAAAGGTCAACGGGTTGGGGAAGCCAGAAAGATGAAAGTTGTTCAGAAAAATCCATAATCCTGAATCATGGAGGCACAGGGAATTAAGAAACCGGGCTGTTAACCGGCAATCCCTAGCGCTACACCGAGGATTTTGGTGAAAAAACCCGGTTACTGCTTCCAGGACTATAAAGCATCAGATTCATCTTCCATCCTCCACCCTTGCAACTAATACCAATTTCAAAAAAGAATGCAACTGCAGATAAGATCCAAATCCTTATGCAGTAAGTCATTCTTAATTCTTTAATCGAAAATCGAAAATCGAAAATCGAAAATGGTATTACCCACCGGCGGAGCTACCCGATAGGGGAAAAGCACCCGGACGTACTTTAATATTCTGAACTTGACCCAAACGGTTAATTTCCAGTTCGAGTTCTTTGCCCACAACCGTGTTTTCCACCCGTTCTTGCACGTCACCGGGAGTGTTAACCGCAATTCCGTCAACTTTTTGAATGACATCTCCGGGGCGCAAGTCGGCTTTTTGAGCGGGGGAATTTTCCACGACTCGCGCCACGGCTACGCCTTGATCGAGGGTAATTTTATTATTATCGAGCTGTTTGTTGAGTTCTGCCTTGGTGGCTGCTGTCAAGCTGACCATTTGAATGCCGAGATAGGGATGTTCGGCTCTACCTTTGGCGAATAGCTGATCGGAAACTCGTTTGGCGGTTTCGATCGGAATTGCAAATCCCAAGCCCTGAGCGTCGGCGCGAATCGCGGTATTGATGCCAATTACTTCGCCTTGGTCGTTGAGCAGCGGGCCGCCTGAATTGCCGGGGTTGATGGCGGCGTCGGTTTGGATGAAGCGGACTCGCTTGTCGGGGATGCCGACTTGGGAACTCGATCGACCCGTAGCGCTGATAATGCCCACAGTCACGGTATTGTCGAGACCTAAAGGATTGCCGATCGCGATCGCCCACTGTCCCGGTACAATATTGTCCGATCGACCCAAAGCCACCTGCGGCAGTTCCTTAGCATTAATCTTAACCACAGCGACATCCGTCAGCGGATCGACTCCCTGCACCTTACCCTCAAACTCGCGGCCGTCTTTGAGCGTCACCTTGACAGTATCCGTCCCGGAGACAACGTGAGCATTAGTAACGA
Organism: Microcoleus sp. B13-B6; assembly: GCF_036705405.1. Lineage (NCBI taxonomy): Bacteria > Bacillati > Cyanobacteriota > Cyanophyceae > Oscillatoriales > Microcoleaceae > Microcoleus > Microcoleus sp. B13-B6. The sequence goes on along the minus strand of NZ_JAUBUJ010000012.1, from coordinate 114,010 downwards.
TGCGGCCGTCAGAAGTGAGAATAAACCCGGAACCCGTACCTCTCTTGGTTCGTTCTTCCGGCTGCGGCAAATTCTCCCCAAAAAACCGACGAAACAAAGGATTTTTGAAAGCTTCGGGCACTTGATTCGCCACCTTGCTTGAGGCGTCAATCCGCACTACAGCCGGGCCGACTTTTTCGGCTGCTTCAGCAATAAAATTGGGATTGCTGCGATCGACCGCCCGATTTTCCTGAACTGAAGGAGAGGGATAGGGGGGGATTTGCTGGCGTACTACTGGCAAAACCAATCCGGTTTCCAGATTGTTTGAGCCTTGCAGATAGCGATTTCCCAACCATCCCATACCTCCGCCGATTGACAGCAGAGTCACATAAAGGGTCGCTTGCTTAAAAGATAAACTCATTTAATAACTCCCGCTAAATACCTCATCCCCGCAGACAGGTTCCGAATCAAGCTTTTTTGTCTTGGCGACGGGAAGGAAGCGGGGCGGGGCGTACCGCTTCCTCAAGAACATAGCTGTTAACAGGCAGGCGCCCATTTGCATCACAGGCAATTTTGCCGGATTTGCCAAGAGCGACTCAAACTAATAATTCTCATCCTAACTTGGCTTAGCCTGGGATTTACAGTCTGGGGGGTGGCTAGAGCTTGTAAATATGCAATTTTACAGGATTTTAAAATTGTCAACTGTCCGAAATGAATACTTTTTTATGTACATAATGACTTTTAAACCCTTATTTCCGCTGATTTTTGCACTAATTTGGTCGATCGCACCCGTTGAGAAAACGGCGGCAAATACCGAAATCCCACCTGCAAATCTTCCTTCAGGTGCACCTGTAGAAAACCCCGACCCCGCACGCGATTGCCCGAGTCCGGCTATGTCTCGGTTGCGCCGCCACACGGTGGCCCAGGGCGAAACAATAGAAAGCATCGCGCGGCAGTACAATGTGATTCCTGGGGCGCTGATCGGGATAAATCCGATGTTGCGGGGCGGTGGAGTATCTGCTGGAAGTGCGATCGTCATTCCTCCGTACAGTGGCATCGAGGTAGAAGTGCCTGCAGGCTGGAATTGGCAAAAACTGGCAGAAGCTTACAAAGTGCGCGCAGATTTGCTATTTGAGGCGAATGGGTGCAGGCCTTTGGGGAAAACGGTGTTTGTGCCTGCGGTGAATAGGTCGATCGGGCCTTCTATCAATCCCGATGCAACGCCATCGGTGCAAGGATTTCCGCTGCCCGCGCCAGCAGTGGAAGCTTTGCGTTACGGGCGGCAATTGCATCCGGCGCGGCGCGAATTTTTTTTCCACAGCGGCGTAGATTTTTTGGCGTCGGAGGGTACGCAGGTTTTGGCGGCGGGCGAAGGGACTGTCGCCTTTGCCGGGCCGCAGGGGGATTACGGGAATTTAGTGGTGGTGAACCATGAAGCGGGGAAGCAAACGCGCTACGCTCATTTGAAAGATATTGCGGTAAAAGTCGGTCAAAAAGTGCAGTCTGGAGAAGTTTTGGGAACTGTGGGGACGACGGGAAAACGGGACATTACGCCATCTCATTTGCATTTTGAAGTTCGGTACAATTCGGGTTTGGGTTGGGTTGCTGAAGACCCGCTGCTTTATTTGCAAGCGACTATTAAAAAATAGGATTGTTAGTGTGCTGGGGGTGACAACCCGCCCCAAATCCAGACGGGGTAAGGATTGAGCTGTGTTGTGGTAAAAAAAGATAGGCAGCAGAATTATTACACGATTGCCGATCGCAAAAAATATGTTACCAACATTTTACCAGACTCACTTACAAAAACAACTGACGCAAACCCCGTTTATTTTACTCACAATCTTTTTGAACCTGATAGAATCCGAGAAACAAGTAACGATCGCACTAATCGGGTTTCCATTAATCACTTATTGGTGAACAACTTATTGCCCGATCGCACATTTCTCTCAAATTCGATCGCCCTGAAACCGACTGAAAATTTGTGTGCTTTGTGACACAGCCCGCCGGGGGTTGAAACCCCCGTCTCATAGCTAAAGCACGGCCCGCCGGGGGTTGAAACCCCCGTCTCATAGCTAAAGTCGGTTGAAACCGACTAAAGATTCGCCTCAAACCGATAGGCATCAACTAACTCTTCAGTCCTCTTTCAGAGGACTTTCGCTATGAGACAGGGAATTCATTCCCTGGCGGACTCGCGGACAAACCAACTGGCTTTCCCTGCGCGGACAAACTAACGGACTAACAAATCAAATTCGATCGCACATTTCTCTCAAATTCGATCGCCCATCCACAAAAAACCCGATCGCCCCAATCAACACAAAAACCTGATCGCCCGTTTCTCAAAAAGCCGAGATCCCTTCCCATTCTCCCGCAGTTGGGTAAATTTGACAAAATTTGATAGTTTTGCTATAATTCCCTGAAATTAATCACAATTAAAGCTCAACTATAAATGTATGGAAGCTGTAATTGAAAGCATTGTAAGTAAGCTGCGTTATTTAGGTAAACCGCAACGAGAAGTTGTTCTTAATTTTGTTGATTTCCTAACTTGGAAGTCAGCGCCGAGCCTGTTATCAACCGTAAGTGATTCTGATGCAGAAATCAGCGATTGCGAGTTTGAAATACTTTTAGATGAATTGGCTGATGAGTTCATTCAAAACATGGGAGTAAATGTCCCTAGGGTATCGGATTTTGCGGTGAGTCGTGCTGGTATCTATGAGGATCATCCCTAGCGCCGAATGAATCATTTAACTAACAGCGTATTCGGTAAACTTTCTAGTAAAACCAGACTTAAAAGCAAGTACGATATCAGTTTTTGGGACTCCGAATTCGACCAATTCTTCAGCTATTCCTGTATCTGTCCTATCCTGTTGAATCCAGATTTTATCATCTTTAAGCTCAATGTGAACTGAAACGCCGTAGACTCTTAATTGGTCGTTCCAGCCTGCGAGAATAACCAGGTAATTACCGCTTTCGCGATCGCGAATAATTTTAACTTCTGTTCCTTCTCGTACAACCATGTCTGAGAAGTTGTTCAGAATTTTGTCGATCGCTTCAGTATAGTTTAATTTCTCCATAAGACAATTTCCTCCGAATCGGGACGAAAAATAATCAGCTTGATATCGTATTCTTCCACACGTCCTTGAATGAATTTTAACCTAAATAATTCATTGTAGGTTTCTAAAGGAACTGCTAAGTACACAATCAAATCTGGCATAATATCTCTCAATGCCGCTCGACAGTTGAGAAATTGACCGAGGGCTGCATGAAACTGGTAGAAATCCGATCGCTCTCGAAAGCTCTTGACTTCCACAGCTATTTTTCGACCTGCTTTTTCTGCACTGATTAACTTTTCTGCGGTCAAATCGATAAACATTGCTAAACCTTCGTCATCGACTTGCACCCGAAAGTTTTCACGGATAACTATCCATCCATCTTTTTGTAAGGCAGCTTTGACAGTATCGTGAAAAACATCTTTAGCAGGTATTTACACACTTCATTGCTCTCACTCTCTATTTTATACCAATCATTAAAACCCGATCGCCGGATCAACAAAAAACCCGATCGCCAGATCAACAAAAAACCCGATCGCCCATAAAGCCAAAAAATCCCATCGCACATAAACCCAAAAACCCGATCGCACATTTCTCTCAAATTCGATCGCCCCTCCACAAAAAACCCGCTCGCCCATAAACCAAAAACCAGGCGGTTGAAACCCCAAAAACCCGGCGGTTGAAACCGCGTCTACACAGACAAAACCCGCGAAGGCGGGTTGAAGATTTCACCCGATGATTTTCAATCTCCGAATACCCTCTTCGTCCGCGTAGGCGGACATCGTTTGTGTAGACGCGGTTTCTAACCGCCGGGATTTCAACCGCCGAGGATTTCAAATTAGATCGCCCATCAACTCAAAAACCCGATCGCCCAAAAACCCAAAAATTCGATCGCCGCAATCAACACAAAAATTCGATCGCACATTTCTCTCACATTCGATCGCCCTGAAACCGACTGAAAATTTGTCTGCTTTGTGACACAGCCCGCCGGGGGTTGAAACCCCCGTCTCATAGCTAAAGTCGGTTGAAACCGACTGAAAATTCGCATGAAACCGATACACATCAATTAACTCTTCAGTCCTCTTTCAGAGGACTTTCGCTATGAGACAGGGGTTTCAACCCCTGGCGGACTCGGCAACGAACCAACTAGCCCCTGGCGCGGACTAACTAACGGACTAACAAATCAAATTCGATCGCCCGATCGACAAAAAACCCGATCGCCCATCAACCCAAAAATCCGATCGCCCATCCACAACAAACCCGATCGCCCTTAAACCAACTCCACACCACACACCGCTCTACTGTCGAATTGAGTAGGGATCTGGGTTAATCCACCAGTGAGAAAAAAGTCAGGCAGAGCCCCGAATGAAGCGAATCCATTAGCGTTGTCTCTTATACCTGTAATGACAACACTACCCGATATTCCTGGCCTACCAGTAGCCGCAAAACCAAGATCATCACAGTCCCCAAAAGCGTTTGACTTATTTCGGATCTCGAAACTTACCGTGCCACTCGAAGAGGAAACGGGAATGTTTTTGGTTTGTATTTCACCACTTCTTGTCCTAAGTTCTACGAGTATGTTGTTTAGTTTGTTTTGTGGATCGCAGTAGGTAACTTTGACTTCTGCCGTTTGTCCATAATTGAGAACTGAAGGGATGACTTCTGCCTTAAAGACTTGCTCCGAACAAGTTGGTGGAGGTGTTACAGGAGTAGTCGCAGGTTTATCGCAAAAGTCAAATGGAATACCCGTCTTATCAGCAAGAAACTTTCGGAACTGAGGCAAAAAGTTGGTTTTAGAAGGTTCTGTCGGCTTCTCTTCCCCAAAAAATAAATCAGTGAGATCCTTAGTAGATGAAGCTAAATCTAAAGTACCTCCTACAGCATTTTCTAAGTCTTCTGCAAGTCCTGCTGATTTGAGAGCTTTCTCAATTCCTATCCCAGTCAATTCGTCAATTACCGCATCACCAAGGTCTTTATCGCTACCTGTAAGAAGTTTGCAACTGTAGTCAAGGACTTTAAATCCAACAGACGCTGCCTTCAATTCTGCGCCAATAACGTCAAGTGATAGGCTAAGTCCTCCACTAGGAACAGCAAACAATATACCAGTAACTAATGCAACGTTAGCAGCAAAATCAACCACTTTAGCCAGTTTTGCAGTTCCTTCACAGAAGTCTTTAACCGACTGACAAGCTTTCGCAAAATCTGGTTGACCAACGGTCGGAGGAGTAACTGGTGGTTTAGGAGTAGGTATTGGAGTTGGCTCGATTGGCAGAGGAAAATTTACTTTGTCAATAACCTGACCATCCTTAAGCCACGATATAACACCTTGATCCGGCTTTCCAGTTTCTTGACTTTGTTGATACTCAACTCGCGCCGTTTCATTAGAGCCTTCAAGCGTGATATCAGCGCTTCTACCATCTCGATTAAAGAGCGTTGTACTACCACGAACACCAGTTGTACGATTGGGTACGAATATAACTGATTCTACGAAACGTCCGTCAGCATCATCTTGAATAACAGTGATATATTTGCTACCATCACTCGCCGGAAACTCCATCTGAAATCTGTTGTCAGAGAGCTTTTTTACTTCCGGTAAATTAATGGTGACTCTATCTTCAGGACGATCTGGTTCCACATCATAAAGTCTGAAACGACCTCTTAAATCATCTGGTGTAACTCCCAAAACAGTACCTAACAAAGCCCCTGTTGCAGCCACCTTAATATCCACAGCCGAACCACCCGAAGGCTGCAATTTCGACTCTAAAACAATATCGGATTCCTTAAGATTTGTACTAAGTCCGATGAAATCGATCGTTCTTTGAAAGTCGGTGATTAAGTCAAACGTAGGAGAGCCTAAAGCCGCCTCAGAGCGCAGAAAAAACACATCTTGACCCGCACCACCAGTCAGGGTATCGTTGCCCAAATCGCCAATCAGGAAGTCATCGCCATCTTCCCCATTCACAATATCGTTACCGCGACCACCCCGCAAAAAGTCGTCTCCACCTCCACCGAAGATTACGTCATTACCTGCGTTTCCGTTGACACCATCGGCACTTTCACCACCCTGCAAAGTATCTGCACCATCACCGCCAAGGAGACCATTTTGGCCCGCACCGCCACTGAGAAAATCGTTTCCCAAGCCGCCGTAGAGCAAATCAGCACCACCGAGGCCCTCAATTCGGTCATTTCCTTCGTCGCCATAGACGATATCCCCAGATTCCGAACCCGTAATCGAATCCGCACCGCCTAAACCCCGCAAACCACCTAAAAGGGTATCCAGCAAACCGATCGCGATCGTAAATGTGTCGCTTCCCTCAGTTAAAATGTAAGCACTACCATCGCTCGAAAGTGAGCCAATGCCGACTTGAGAAGCCGATCGCCCGATATCCCCATCAACACTACCGGAGATAAAGTCATTTCCCGTGTTACCATTCAAAAAGTCTGGCGCGATCGAACTTTCTAGCGTATCGTTGCTTCCCAAGCTAAAGATATTCTGAGCATTCGATACCGTCTCTTGAGTCGTGGCTTTTTTCGAGCCACAGCCGCAATCCGCTTGATTCGTGGCGCTGCTACCGTTCAATATGTCATCGTTCTTGTCCAGCAAAGCTAAATTGTCAGGCATATACTGTTGCTTTGTGTTGGTGATTTAAGAAATCTACCTCACCTGTCTCATCTATGTCATGGCTGAAAAAGCCCGAAAAAGACTGAAAAAGCCCGAAGTTTCCTTAACTTTATATTTCTTCACTTAACCCATGCAGCCCAACGACGATCGCCCGTTGCAAGCCGTCCCTGACGATAACGAATTGCTGAAATTGGTCGATGGTCTAATATTTGAAAAAACAGGTAAACATCTCAACACGCTACAGCAGTTAGTGTTGCAGGGAATGTATGATGGCAAAACCTACGAAACGATCGCCCGCGACACCCGCTACACTACAAAATACGTCCGAGAAGTCGGCTACAAGCTACTCAAAAGTCTCTCCGCAGTGATGGATGAAGAGATGCAAAAAGGCAATCTCAAAGCTGCGATCGATCGCAGAAATATTAGCAATACCTCAAACTTCGGCAGAGATTATATTCAATACGTCGAATACGTCCACACCCTCAACCTCAACCCCTGTCCTTCTTTGCCTAGCAAATCTGACAACAAATACGCCACTGAATCCAGATTCAAAACTCAGATCGAACGACTCGAAATTGATGTTGCTGATGTCGTTTGTAAGTTGCACAGTCAAGGTATCGAACCATCCCAAATCGCTCAGTTGCTTGGTCTGCCAGATGTGACGATAGAAACAATATTGCGTGAATTATCATAGCTAAGATGCGAGATATTTGTAGGGTGCGTCGCTGGGAGATTTTCAAGTTGATTTAGAGATTGTCGATCGCGACGCACCCTACGATATAAAGTAAAATATAATTAATTATCTCGAAGTTCTTTTTCTTGCAAAAGTTGGGTAGCCCAAACCCGATCTTCTTCCGATAGAGACGGTACGGGTTCTCGATCGTAATCGATCCGATAATCATAGCCAGCGCGATCGTAAATACCTGCAAATATTTCTGGTAAATTAACAATAGGTTCTACATCTTCCTCGCGCAAGGGAAGCGGAAATATAGGTAGAGAATCGCGGAGATTAAAAGCATAAAGTTCGGCAAACGGACGGCGATTACTGGGACTGACCAAAACCCGATAATCGCTTTGAATAGAGTTATTAAGAATGGGCATAGATTCCCATTTTCGTAGTAAATCGATTTCGACTAAATTGGTTAAGCTGCCTAAAATACTCTGGCGTTTTTTGAGATAAGTAATTCTTCCTTCTCCACTACGTTTGTTGACAGGAGAAAGAATTTCAATTGCGGTGACAACTTGTTTCGTTGCCATTTCTCGCACTTCCAGGTAAGTCTGTTTAATTTTTTCAGGAGCAGGCACTTTGACGGTAGTCGGAAGTGTTACAGTTAAAGTGGCAACTGAACCTGTAGGAATATTCGGGTTATTAGATTGACGCTTAATCGCGACATCGGGGATACCTACTAAAAGGGACTCGTCGTTACTTTCATTTGGATCGGTAATTTCATAGATTCGTTTGTCGATTGCAACCTCATATTTAGGGCGAATTTGAGGGACTAAGGATGCCGCGATCGCAGAAATTAACCAATGATGAGTTTCCTGCCAGAAATCGGGGTGTTCTAAGTAGGGATCCATTCCAGGAAAGGGTGAAGGCATAGGACTGTTCTCCGATGTATTGACTCTCAAATCATTTTAGCATTTTTAATTTGGTAGGTGCGTCGCTTTAAAGCGAGGCAGATCCTCTGGATATAGGTTCCCAGGCTGAGCCTGGGAACCAGTTAAAGCTTGTCAAGAACAGGCATCCTGCCTGTTCCACAGTAATTATTGGAGATGTCTATTTGTAGATGAATTTAATCTGTTGTGGAACAGGCATCTTGCCTGTTGCAAAAAGCGGGCTTTCCGGCCCACCCCACAATAAATTTAATTTTTTGTGGAACAGGCATCTTGCCTGTTCCTAAAATCATAGACACCCCAAATATCAACTACAAAACAGCAGCAACACTTGCCATCAACAACCCTTGAAACAATTTCACCCCATCAGTTTCGCCCAACATCGGATCGGATGCCCGTTCTGGATGCGGCATCATTCCTAACACATTGCCCGCCCGATTGCAAATACCGGCAATATTATTTAATGAACCGTTGGGATTCCCAGCATCGCTAATTTTGCCCGCCGGAGTGCAGTAGCGAAACAACACTTGCTTGTGCTCTTCTAGTTCTGCTAATGTATCCGCATCAGCATAATAGTTGCCTTCACCGTGGGCGATCGGCAAATCGATGATTTCACCCATAGTATAAGCCGCAGTCCAACGAGTATTACCGCGTTCGACTTTCAAAGAAGCGCGATCGCAAATAAAATTCAATCCCGCATTCCGCACCAGAGCACCGGGCAACAAACCAGCTTCAGTCAACACCTGAAAACCGTTGCAAATACCCAGTACAAGTTTGCCCTGTTTCGCGTGTTCCGCAGTAGCCCGCATCGCCGGAGAAAAACGGGCGATCGCGCCGCACCGCAAATAATCTCCATAACTGAAACCACCGGGAATTACAATGATATCAATATCCGAAATATCGGTATCTTCGTGCCAAATCATGCGAGTTGGTTGGTGCAGTAACCCTTGAGTCACCCACACCACATCGCGATCGCAATTTGAACCCGGAAAAACAATAACTCCAAATTTCATAAGCTGAAGGAAGAAGGAAGAGGGAAGAAGGAAGAAGGAAGAAGGAAGAAGGAAGAAGGAAGAGGGAAGAGGTGTAAACTTAAGACTGAAATCTTATGTTTCTCTCGCTTGTATCTAAGTCTCGATCCCCCTAAATCCCCCTTAAGAAGGGGGACTTTGAGTGTTCCGAATCCCCGCTTTTTAACGAAGACTGTGAATGCTCTTGTCCCCGCTTTTTAGCAAAGACTTTCAGAACCCTCTTGTCCCCCCCTTATTAAGGGGGGTTAGGGGGGATCGAAGAGCTAGGGGCGATCGCATTTATGCCGCCGCTGTCTCCACAGCAACAGGAATTTCAGTCAAATCAAAGCGATAATTTTCAATCACTGGATTGGCCAAAAGTTGGTCGCAAACGCGATCGAGTTGTTCGCGGGCCTGGGACTCACCAGCAGCAGTCAGCGTCAATTCAACGTATTTCCCGATTCGCACACGCTCAACATTGTCGTATCCCATGTGTTGCAAACCAGACTGTACGGCTGTGCCGGCGGGATCTAAAACAGAAGGGCGGAGGGTAACATAGATTTGGGCAAGATATTTCTGAGTCACGGGAATGTTGCGGTAGGTGATGTGAAAGTTAGCCCCATTGTATTCTACAACCGAGCTGCGCGCCGATCGCCCTTTGGTTCGCCCAAGTAAGATAGCCTAGAAACAGGGACTGATTTGACTCTAGCAGATTACACAAAAAAATTATGAGAACCAACCGCACCCGCAGTCAGGAGCGTATTTTACACTTGCTCAAGCACTTGAATCGATCGCTCTCAGCACAAGATATCTACTTAGAACTGCGTAACAGCGACCAAAGCATGGGCCTAGCAACAGTTTACCGCTCCCTCGACGGTTTAAAGCGAGAGGGGTTCGTTCACGTCAGAACGCTTGCTAGTGGTGAGTCTCTCTACGGTGCCGCCCACCAAGATCAACATCACCTAACTTGTCTGGAATGTGGCGCGTCAATTACGATCGACGAATGCCCCGTCCACCACTTAGAAAGCCAACTACAACAATCTCATTCTTTCAAAATTTATTATCACACTTTGGAGTTTTTTGGATTGTGCGATCGATGTACTTTGGCTCAAGAATCTTAGAGAAGTTATTAGTCATGAGTGATATCAATTCCGGTTGCACGAGTGAAATGATTGTTGAGTGTTGAGTGTTGACTGTTGACTGTTGACTGTTGACTGTTGACCGAAAGCCTCCAGGATAAAAGCCCCCGGATTCATTCCGAAAGCAGACTCAGGACCCAGAAATAAAAAACGTGTCTCCGATGAAACTTGCCGAACGTATTTATCCGTGGGGTCAATGCTTCAATCTAAAATCTAAAATCTAAAATCTAAAATCGATTGACTCGGTGTCCAACCGCGCAGGCGGGTTTTGTTTGTGTAGCGACAGATTTCAACCTGTCGTTTTATTAACTAGCTCAAGGATGCAAAAACTCTAAATGGTCTCCTGGAATCGATCGCAATTTTGCAGCCGAGCCTTGCATTTTCAACCTGCCGCGTTCTAACATGATAATCCAATCGGCGCGATCGATCACTCGCGGCCTGTGACTGATAAAAATCGTCGTTTTCCCGTGTCGATACATCAACAAATTTTCTAAGACTTCCGCTTCGCTTGCGGGGTCAAGCCCTGCGGTAGATTCGTCTAAAATCAATACTGGTGGGTTGTTGAGAATGGCGCGGGCGATCGCCAATCTTTGTCTTTGTCCGCCAGAAATATTCGCTCCAAACTCCCCTAAAACTGTTTGATATTTATCAGGCAATTGGCTGATAAATTCATCCGCCCCCGCAATTTTGCAAGCTTTCACAATCTGTTCAAAGCTGATATCTGGACTGCCCAATCGAAAATTTTCCATAATCGAACGGCTCCAAAAATGCGCTTCTTGGGGTACAAGAACCACCTGCTGTCTGAGACTGTCGAGAGACAAATCCTGCAAGTTGTAATCGCCAATTCTAATATTACCAGATTGCAGCGGGTACAGACCAGCAATTACTTTTGCTAGCGTACTTTTTCCGCAGCCAGAATAACCAATTAAAGCAATTGCTTGACCGCCGGGAAAGGTGACAGAAAAATTTTCCAGCAAATCAAGTCTGCCGGGGTAGTGAAAATTAACACTCTTGCAAACAATACCGTCGCGCCCCTGAATAGTTACAAAAGGTTTATTCGTATCGTCTTTAGTTTCCGGTTCAGCATCAATGACTTCCGACAGCCGTTGAGTTGCTGTCTGCACGCGAGTCATTTCATCAGTAAATCCTACTAGCGAATTCACCCAAGTAGTAACGTTTTGATTCATGCTAATAAACGCTAGCAACTGACCTATACTCAATACCTTGTCAATCACCAAACCGCTACCAAGCCACAGCAGAGTAATGCTGCCAGCAGAGGCAACAAAACCTGAAAATATATTGTTGAGAATGCCAATCTGTGTAGTGCGAAAAGTGAGCTTGGCTAAGCGACCGAAGCGGGTTTGAAATTCTTCCCAAAGTTGCTGACCGCTGCTAGTAGTTTTGACAGTCAGCGCGCCTTTAAAAGTTTCTACTAAAACGCCTTGAGTTTCTGCTTCCAGCACAAATAAACTGCGCGTTTTTTGCTGCAATACGGGCAAAAATACCACTGTAGAGGCAGTCATTAACAGAGCTATAGCTGTAGCTGCTAAAGTCAGTTCCTTGCTGTAAAATAACATAAAAATAAAAGAAACTACAGCGATAAAAAATTGACTAGGCAAGCTGATAGCGACTTGAGAAACTAATTTATTGATTTCTTGGATATCTTGTAATCTACTGACAATTTCGCCACTGCGTCTGGTTTCGTAAAAGCTCAAAGGCAATCGCAGGAATTTGCGCGCGAATTCCATCACCAATCCCAATTCTAAACGCTGGGAAAACTGAGCAATTAAGTTCGACTCTACCAATCCTAAACTGCTGCTAAAAAGGTTCATAACTATAACTGCGATCGCCACACTCGCCAGGAGTTGTCTGTCGCCCCGCACCAGGATGTCGTCAGTGAGCAGTTGAACGAGAAAAGGCGAAGAAATCGACAGCAAACCCAACACCACATTCAGCAAAAATGCTTCCATTAAAATCGGGCGATAAATCCCAATCCGGCGCATCCATTTTTGTAAGGAATTGGCGGGCGGTTGACCCTCTGCGGCCGCAAAAAACCGCTCCGCATCGGGTTCTACTAGCAAGCACAGCCAATCTGTCCAAGCTGCTGCTAATTCTGCTTTAGAAACATAGCGCATACCGACGGCTGGATCGCCGATCGCATATTTGTTGCCCTGTTTTCCGTACAAAACAACCCAGTGATAGCCGCTCCAGTGAATAATCATCGGTAGAGGGGCATCATCGAGCTTGTCTAAAATAGCAGCCGCGGCTCGCACGGATCGAGCATTAAAGCCGATCGCCTCAGCTCCTTGTTTCAAGCCCAGTAAACTCGTCCCTTGTTGCCCAGTGCCGGCAAATTCTCGCAAGCGGCTAATTGTAAAATTCTGTCCGTAAAATTTGGTGATCGAAGCCAAACAAGCCGCCCCGCAATCTTCTTCGCTCTGCTGGAGAACAACCTGATATTTCTTAAACCTGTTAACTTGTCCGAATAATGGCATTTTGCCGATCAAAGGGAAGTTCTTTAACATTTTGCAAAATGAATAATGGTAGAGCATAAATAAGATTACTCATCACCAACTACCAAATCAGCAAAAAGCACCCATAAAGTTATGGGTGCTTTCTCGATTCCACAGTTATATATCTGAATAGACTAGCACTAAACTTTAGTAGTAGGCGTAGCGGACTACTCTTCTGTATGAACCGTCGCAATTCCGGCGGTACACGACCCAACTGCGCCGCTGCCGCTGACAATTGTATCGATTAGTATAGTGACCGCCGTTGACGCTAGCTGATTCTTCAGGGGTGAGTTCAGCAAACAGTGAATCGTCCTTTGTTTCTTGCATGATTTGACTCCGTTTAAGTTAATAAAATTGAAGGGAAACTAGAAATATTATTTAATTTCTAGAGCCTCGTGTAAATACTGACTAATACTTCTGGTAGTGCTGTGCGGCTTCCGGAATATTACCGATAAATTTTGAAAGTTTACTCGATAGCACAACTTGACTCAGCTATCTAAACCACTAGGGTTTTGTAAGGGCGATCGCGGCTCGGATCGTACAGATAAAGCTGGCTAGGCTGCGGCAGGAAAAACAGCATATTCAGGCCATAGCTGCTGTTATCAGTCTCGCTGTTGCTGTTAGCGCCACTGACACCGCTGGTAATCCTGCCACCGCTGACAGTAGCAGATTCTCGATCGGTTAGTTCGGTGAAGAGTGAATGTTGTTGATTTTCGGACATAAAGAACTCCTACTGATATTTCATAAACCTGTTGACTTGTCCGAATAATGGCATTTCTCGGATAAAAGGAATGTTCTTTAACATTTGGCAAAATAAATAATGAGTAGAGCCTAATGAACATTACTCTTCACCGAGTACCCAATCAGCAAAAAGCACCCCTAAAGTTATGGGTGCTTTCTCGATTCCACAGTTATATATCTGAATAGACTAGCACTAAATTTTAGTAGTAGGCGTAGCGGACTACTCTTCTGTATGAACCGTCGCAATTCCGGCGGTACACGACCCAACTGCGCCGCTGCCGCTGACAATTGTATCGATTAGTATAGTGACCGCCGTTGACGCTAGCTGATTCTTCAGGGGTGAGTTCAGCAAACAGTGAATTGTCCTTTGTTTCTTGCATGATTTGACTCCGTTTAAGTTAATAAAATTGAAGGGGAACTAGAAATATTATTTAATTTCTAGAGCCTCGTGTAAATACTGACTAATACTTCTGGTAGTGCTGTGCGGCTTCCGGAATATTACCGATAAATTTTGAAAATTTACTCGATCGCACAACTTGACTCAGCTATCTAAACCACTAGGGTTTTGTAAGTGCGAGCGCGGCTCGGATCGTACAGATAAAGCTGGTTAGGCTGCGGCAGGAAAAACAGCATATTCAGGCCATAGCTGCTGCTGTTATCCGTCTCGCTGTTGCTTTTAGAACCACTAACACTGCTGGTAATGCTGCCACCGTTGACAGTAGCAGATTCTCGATCGGTTACTTCGATGAAGAGTGAACCTTGTTGATTTTCTGACATAAATAACTCCTATTAATACCTATGTACTTACTTACTACCTACGCATACAGGAAAAACCCGGTAACAGTGCCAAAACTCTTTGCGGAAACGCCGTATTTCATGACCACGAATTTCAAAGGTGGTACCCGCCACGTGATTTATCCGTGGAATCAATCCAAAATCTAAAATCGAAAATCACTTATTGCCCCCGCATTTATCTCGCGCAAGTCAATCCAAAATCTAAAATCTAAAATCTAAAATTGAATGACAGTGGCCCGCTGGCTTCACTCCTCTTGATATTTGGCGAAGTTTGTGGGTGGGAACGGCAAAGCTGTGCGGATTTTTACCTTTACCCTGTGAATTTTGATTTAGACTTCTAAACCTATGCTTGGTTTCCGGAAAGCCGATCGTAAAAGTGACAAAAGAAATCAGCGATTGAGCTCTCCCTCTCCCCCAACTCAAAACTCAAAACTCCAAACTATTCCCCTCTCCCCCTTGCCGCCATGTCTCTCACTCCCGAAGCCACACCCACTGAAACCTTTGATAACGACCAGTTTTTGCCCCCTGTCAGCCGCTGGACGACTTTGGGGGGCATTTTGATGGTGGCGACCTTTGGCGGGGCGATCGCCCTCGCTAGCGTCACCAAATACAGCGCTACAGTCAAAGCAGATGCGATCGTCCGTCCAGCCGGAGAAGTGCGCGTCGTGCAAGCAGCAACCGAAGGAACCGTCGAAAGCATTGCTGTCAGCGAAAATCAGACAATAAAAGAAGGAGATGCGATCGCAGTTGTAGACGCTTCGCGTTTGGGCGACCAAAAAAAGCAGTTACAAGAAATAATTAATCAGTCTCAAACAGCAGCACAGCAAATCAACCAGCAACTGCGCGACTTAGAAAATCAAATTTTGGCCAGCGCCCAATTTAAAAACATCCAAAGTGAAACTTCCGCCCAACAGGAATTAATCGAAGCCGCTTTAGTAAAATTTGCCACATCGCTGCCAGATGTCGCCGAAAGACTGGGCAGAAGTCGGCGGGTTTTGCTCGTTAAGCGATCGTCTCTTCAACAACAATTGATTCAAGCTAAAAAAGAACTAAATCAAATTGACTTAAAACTCGAAAATAGCGTGATCCGCGCGCCCGCTGATGGTACAATTCTCAGATTGGAAGTACGAAATACTGGTCAAACCGTACAAGCCGGCAGCGCGATCGCCCAAATCGTCCCCAGCGACGTACCCCTGGTAGTCAAAGCCAAGGTGACATCCCAAGACATCGCCCGCATCCAAATCGGCCAACCCGTACAGATCAGGATTTCAGCTTTGCCTTTCCCCGATTACGGCACATTAAAAGGAACTGTCAGCGAAATCGCCCCAGATGCGATCGCCCCTCAAAATCCCACTAATAATTTAGGTACAGCTTATTACGAAGTGGCAATTAAGCCCGAACAAACTTATTTAACAAAACTCAAATCCGCCAACGGCCAATTCTTCGGAAACTCCCAGGCTAATGTTCCCCGCCAGTATTCGATTCAATCGGGAATGGAAGGCAGAGCCGATATTATTACCGGCGAAGAAACTGTTCTGACATTTGTTTTGCGGAAAGCCAGGTTGCTGACAGATTTGTGATTAGTCATTAGTTATTTTGAGACGGCGGTTGAAACCGCACACTCTTCAACCCGCGAAGGCGGGTTTTGTTTGTGTAGACGCGGTTTCAACCGCCGAGTATAGTTAGATATATACTAAATACATAACATCGATCGCAAATATGAAAATCAACGATAAACTCAAGACCATTTTAACTGAATTGCGATCGCACTTCGAGCAACTTTACGGCGATCGTCTCACCCAAATGGTACTCTACGGTTCCCAAGCGCGGGGCGACGCAGATCCCGACTCAGATATTGATGTTTTGGTAGTTCTCAAAGGGCAAGTCAATCCCGGCGAAGAAATCAAAAGAATCAGCCATATTCGGGCAGACTTGTCTCTCCAAAATGATGAAGTGATTAGCTGTTTGTTTATGGACGAAAATCGGTTTTTGCACTACAACGGGCCTTTATTGAGGAACATTCGTAAAGAGGGAATAGCTTTATGAAACCCGAACAATTAGAATTAATCCAGAAATCTCGCGAAAGCATCAGTGCGGCAAAATTACTGTTAGATAATGGCTTTCCCGGCTATGCCGCTGCTCGCGCTTATTATGCTATGTTTTACATTGCTGAGGCATTTTTAGCGGAACAAATTAACTGTGCTGAACAATTTATCGAATTAGATCAAAATCTGATTGGAACTCTGCCGTCATCCTAAATACCAATGCTGAAAATGCGATCGTTAATATTAATTAAACACTCCAAACTTTTATAAACCTAAACAGTAACGAACCGCCGATTCAACTTCTAACATCTTTTCTGCGGAAAGTTCCCCTGCAGAATCAGTAGGAAATCGCTCTCGATCCAAAGATCGAATCTGAAAACAGAGGAAAACTGTTTCTATTTGCAAACCACTTTCAGACGCAGAAACACGCACATTTGTTCTATATTCGCGGTGAATATTAGTTCCTTTAGTGCCGACAATGACAGTAACAACTAAGGGTGACTGGTTAATAGTATCAATCGAAAGCACCAAAACAGGTCGCATTCCAGCTTGTTCTCTTCCATGAACTGGGTTAAGATTGACAAAATAAATTTTCCCTCGCTGAATGCTCATAGTGCTTGTAAACCATCCATTTCTGCCACAATAAACTCTCGATCGATCGCAGCAATCTCAACTTGAATATCTGGATCGTTGGCCATCTCTGCTATCTCTGCTTCCAGGTATTTAGCATTAGCGAGTTTATTAGCTATGTAAGTTTTCTCCCGCACTCGGCAAGCGATACGTTCCAGCAGCCAAAGTTGTTCTTCTATCGACAGGGAACTAATAGAACGTTCAATTTCTACTAAAGTTTGTGAAATCATTTTAGTTTCCTCTTGTTTTTTGCCCCATCGCAAATCATCGAGATTTTTTTGAATGAGACCGGGCCCATTCCGAATAGATTCATTATTGCGATCGCTTACTTATCTTGTATCTATATTATACGACATAGTGGCGTAGCAGCTTATGACGCACACTCCAACGACTCCAGACGATTCAGCAAGTCGGGTTTTCCCCTTGTTTTTCCCCGACAAAGAATGTAAAATTCTAAAAACATGGGTTGTCAGCAATGAACGAAGCGCGCCACCAAGGCTATCTCAATCTAATTGAATCGCTACTGAATTGCCCCAGCGGGGAAGAAAACCAAATTTTGCAGGCACACTCCGAGTTAGTTGACGCGGGGTTGGTGCAGGTAATACAAGTGGCGGCAGAAATTAAACGGAAGGAAGGTAATGAGAATGCAGCGATTTTTTTAACTAATGTGGCTAACGAAATCGCTAAATGGTTGAAAAAATCCCCTGCTATTTTTAAGTTAAAAATTTTGATGCAATTGTTACATGCGACGGAAAAAAGCGACGGCGATCCTAATGTAATTTATCCCCTAATGCGAGATAATCTCAACTCGCTCGATGATGATTTTGCTGCTAATTTGCGAATTTGGGCAATGCAACAAAGTCGCATTTCAATAACAGCAGTTGCAGCTATTGTCAATTTTAGTAATGCAATCCAAGATTTTCCTTTAGGCAGCAGGGCGAGTAATTTGGAAATTGCCATTGCAGGTAATGAAGTTGCGTTGACTGTTTGTACCCGTCAAGAATATGCTAAAAATTGGGCAACGATTCAAAATAATTTGGCGATTGCCTACCGCAACAGAATCAGAGGCGAAAAAGCGGATAATCTAGAAATAGCGATTTCCGCTTCTGAGGCATCCTTGGAAGTTTACACCCGCGAGGCATTTCCCCTTGAATGGGCAAGGAGTAAAAATAATTTTGCGGCTGCCTACAACGACAGAATCAGAGGCCAAAAAGCGGATAATCTAGAAAGGGTGATCGCCGCTTTTCAAGCAGCTTTGTCAGTTTACACCCATGAGGCACTTCGTGAAAATTGGGCAATGACTCAAAATAATTTGGGGCTTGCCTACTGCAACAGAATCAGAGGCGAAAAAGCGGATAATTTAGAAATGGCGATTTCCGCCTTTCAAGCAGCTTTGTCAGTTTATACCCGCGAGGCATTTCGTGAAAATTGGGCGATGACTCAAAATAATTTGGGGCTTGCCTACCGCAACAGAATCAGAGGCGAAAAAGCGGATAATCTAGAAATGGCGATTTCCGCTTTTCAAGCAGCTTTGTCGGTTCGCACCCGCGAGGAATATTCTGAATATTGGGCAAAGACTCAAAATAATTTGGCGAATGCCTATAGCGACAGAATCAGAGGCGAAAAAGCGGATAATCTAAAAAAGGCGATTTCCGCTTATCAAGCAGCTTTGTCAGTTCGCACCCGCGAGGCATTTCCTATAGGTAATGCTGGAACCTTATTTAATCTCGGATTTGCCTACCTGGATAATTGCCAACTCCCAGAAGCTTACAATACCTTTAACACCGCCATTGATACAGTCGAATCAATGCGGAGTGAAATTATTATCGGCGGCGAAGCAGACAGACAGAAATTAGCCGAAGAATGGAATAAACTTTATCAGGTAATGGTAGAAGTTTGCCTAGAAATGCAAAATAAAACTGTCGCCCTAGAATACGTCGAACGCAGCAAAACCAGAAACCTAGTAGAATTGTTTCACAAAGCCCGCAATCTCCCGAAAAATGTACAGCGAATTAATTTTGAAGAAACTCGCAGTCTGTTAGGTGAAGATGAGGCAATTTTGGAGTGGTACATTACCATTAACGACTTTAAAGTTTTTATTATTACTCGCGACTCTATCCAACCCAATGTCTGGCAATCTTCCGATGCAGACTTAGAAGTATTAGGAGATTGTGCAAGCGAGTATATCAACGACTACATCCATCAAGCTGACAACTGGAGAAATCAGCTAGAAACCCACCTGGAAGAATTAGCTGAAATCTTGCACATCGATGAAATAATTTCTCGTATCCCAGAAAAATGCCAAAAATTAATATTAGTTCCCTTCCGATATTTGCACTTATTCCCGCTTCACGCCTTAAGCAGCCGAAGGCTAAGACAAAATGTAGAAGAAACTGGCAGTCTCCTCGAACTTTTCCCAGGCGGTGTGAGATATACTCCCAGTTGTCAGCTATTACAATTATCTCAGCGAGTAAATCGGACTGGGGAAGAGTCATCACCCACAAGATTGTTTGCCATTCAAAACCCGACAGAAGATTTAGACTTCACCGACATCGAAGTTGAAGCAATTGCCAAATTCTTTAATCCTGCCGAAGTTTTGATTCGAGAAAAGGCAAGCAAGACAGGATTGCAGCAACAGCTTGAAGCGTTGCACAATGCCGACATCGCCCACTTTTCCTGTCACGGCTTTTTCGATTTTTCCAATCCTCGGAAATCAGCTTTAATCTTAGCAGGGGCAAAAACTGCCACCGATGGTACTGACTCCGAAAACAAAAGTTATATTCGTTCCCCCCAAGACGAATTGTTGGACATTGAAAAATGTCTGACGCTGGAAGAAATCTTTGATTTGCCGCTGAGTAAGTGCAGTTTAGTTACGCTTTCCGCCTGCGAAACTGGGTTAACGGATATTGGAGATAGCACTGATGAGTATATCGGATTGCCTAGCGGTTTTTTATATGCCGGAACCACGAATATAATTAGCACTTTGTGGGCAGTCAACGATGTATCTACGGCGATTTTGATGATTAAGTTTTACGAACTTTTGCTGTCTGAAAGTCGCCCGCCTGTGGCGATTGCTTTGCGCGATTCTCAAATGTGGCTGCGGGATGCAACGGTGCAAGATTTGGTAGATTGGGCCGAGCGTTCAAAGTTACTGGATAGTGAAAGTAAAAACAGGATTCAAAAGAATTATAAACGCGATTACGATGATGACGATCGCCCTTGCCAATCCCCTGTATACTGGGCGGCTTTTTGTGCCGTTGGACAATAACCCAAAGGTTTTTTGCATGAGTGGGGGCGGGTTTATTAGTTGGTTGGTTTGATTTATAAATCTCGGCGAACCCGCCCCTACAAATTTGTTAAAATTGGGGATTTGATATTGTAAAAAATAGATATAATTGCTGTAGGGGCGGGTTCGCGACTGTCTGTGAAACCACACCGTAAATCTCAAAAACCCGCCCCGGCATCGTGGGTGGGGGCGGGTTTATTAGTTGGTTGGTTTGATTCCAAAACATCGGCGAACCCGCCCCTACAAATTTATCGGAATAGGTGATTTTATGAACTTAAAACCTCCCCAACTAATTTTCGGAATTGTCCCGTTTGCAAATTTAAGCTGAAACGATCGCCCTCCATTAATTCAATTACTAAGTTATCATCGCTCGCCGAAAATTGTTCGGGAACATCGGGCAATCCGCGATTAAATCTGAGGGAACCATTCGAGTTAAATAATAATATCTCATTTTCAGTCAAAACAGCAGTTACTTTGTGAATAACAGCCATCTGAATTAAATTACCCGTCAAAGGCATTGCCAGACAAATGCGGCCGCTTTCCAGGCAAATAGCTACTAACTGCTGTTCAATTCCCATCCATAGCATCTTTTTCTCGTGAGAATGCTCGATGCTTAACTCAACTAATTGACCCCGCCAACTCAGTCCGTAACATCCCAAAACTTCCCCCAAGTCAAGGCAAGCAAATGTTTGAGCGTATTCGTGGCCAATAATTTGCCGAATGCCTGGAATTTTGTCGAATTCTGATTTGCTAATAGTTTCAATTTTCATGGTAGCTGGTTATTGATAAATTAACGGTACAATTGAAGTAACTTGAGGATTTGCATCTAAGTCGCCTTCAGGATAAAAATATCGAACCACAATCGCCCCCGGTTTTTCTCCCCCTCTCAATTCTACTTTACGAGAAATGTTTGCGCCATATTCGTTAATTGTTCGATCGCCTTCAACTTCTGGTGCATTTAATCCTTCGGCAAATATTTCTAATAGCTTTTCTTTCCCCCCAGATACTTCGTCAATTCCTAGCGTTCTCAAATCTCTTAAATTATCTAAAGACCGCCTAGTATTTGTGGGAGTAGAGGTGACGCGACCAAAAAAGAAGTCAAATTTACTAGATTTGACCGTGAATCCCGCACCTTGAATTACTTCATCACTTGAGGTCAATGCTTGCCACTCCTAAAAAAATTGACACTAAATTGTCTCCGATGGTATCATAGAATTAACATAGAGACAATGCTCGAACAAAAATCCTAAAAATCTCCAAATTCAATTAACACAATAGAAAATCTGCCATGAATGACGACCAACGTTATATATCAGCATTTCTGCAAGTTTTTGAGACTAAAGCCGAATTATTAGAGGATGTGGGAGCAGTAGAAGATTTAGCAAACCTCAACCAGATGATATCTCAGATGGTTGATGAATCTGATGAGGAAGTAGCGGATACTATTGGGATATGGTGCAAAAAATATCCTAAAATCAGAGATACCCTCCGTTCAATTATTAATAGAAAACCAGAACCCCAACCCACCAAAAAAGAAGAGCAAGAACCAAAACTATTAAACCGCTATCCAGAGTTACCCGAAAGCCTCAAAAAACGCCTCCCCAATTCACAGCCACCGCGCCAATAACATGAGCGACAAAATTTCTGCCCCCAATGTCTATTTATATGCTTTCCAACTGTACAATGACAGTCAGGGCAGCAATAATCCTCTGTGGAAACACTGCGACAATATCCTCGCCAACTTCACCGATAAACAGCTAACATCCAACCTAGTTTTCCCGCAAAATTCCCACAGCTACCGCGAGGATTTGTTGCAAACAGTCGCACTACGATTTAACAGCAATCCGCCCGTAGAAGGTTTTGCCCAACCGCTACAAATTCAAGACAGCTATGCTTTCTGCTTAAATATAGGTTGCCCGGAAGACGGCACTGCTGATAATATAGATGTCGATCTAATCCAGCAATTCAACCCAAATCAAGCCTTACTCATCAGTGGAGATGATAACTTTTTAGGTCAAACTCTTCTGATTACCGCATGGCTTCCCGAAAACTCACCAAATAATTTAGATTCCCTCAAACCCCTCGCCGATAAATGTCGCGATGCTTTATTTCAGGGCGACTCGCCGCCTGTATTTTACCGAGCGAGTAAACTGTTCGGTAGTCCGATTTTTGAATACGGTTCAATTAGCGATATTGCGAATTACCGCCACCTGCTTGTCTGGCTGCTTTCCGACAAACAAACCGACAAGGATTTTAACACTTGCCAGGAAGAAATACTCGACCTACTATTTCACCGCAACAAAATTATCAAAGCTTTTCAAGACAGCCGCCAGATTTACCGCGAACTCGATCGCGAATACCGCATCATTGAGAAAAATATGGAGATTTTGCAGGCTCAATTTTCCAGAGGAACTGTATTAACTTCCGCCCAATTGCAGGAATTTCAGGAACAGTTAAAGCAACTCTTCAGCAAAGCAGTAACTTATACTCGCCTGCTGCGGAAACTCGAAGATTATGACAATACAATTGCGCTAAATCTTAACAATTACACTGACATTTTGTCGAAAATTTGTGATATACTAGGAATTGATAAGGAAGAACTATCAATATTAAATAACTTCAGTAGAAAAACTGCTCCTTATATGCGATCGCAAATTGCCGGAGACTTAGGATATTTCCGACACGGAACAAGCTTAATCGAACAGGCGATCGCCTCAATTCGCGGCATAGTAGAAATAGAACAAGCCAGGAGCGATCGCACCAACCAAATCGCACTCCGCAACAGCGAGATAGCAGAGAAAAATCGGGAAGATCGCCTAGAAAGCACAGTACAGGCGATCGGCGTCGGTTTAGCAGCCGGCGGCATCGCAGCCTCCAGCGGCACAGACAAAGTATTCCAGACAGTGCAAAACCATCAAATCCCAATTTTAATGCAATGGCATCCCTTTCTATTTTCGTTTGCCTTGAGTTTTGCTATCGCTCTTTTCGCAGCCGGCCTCACTTGGTGGCGCACTAAACCGAAAAACAGTTGACAGTTGACACTTGACAGCGAGCTTTTTAAGGCTGGGATTTAGATCGTTGCCGATCGCTCGAATTTCAACCAAGAGTATCTTAAATCAAAATAACGTGTCAATATAGAAATGTGACGTTCAATTCTATTCTTTCCTCATGGGCAAACAGCGCGTTCTTTCGGGAGTTCAGCCAACCGGCAATCTTCACCTCGGCAATTATCTCGGTGCAATTCGCAACTGGGTAGAAAATCAAAGTCAGTACGAAAATTACTTCTGCGTAGTCGATTTGCACGCAATTACCGCACCGCACAATCCAGCAACTCTAGCCTCCGACACTTACACGATCGCCGCACTGTATTTAGCTTGCGGCATCGATTTAGAATATTCTACTATTTTCGTGCAATCCCACGTCTCGGCGCACACAGAACTAGCATGGCTGCTCAACTGTATTACGCCGATTAACTGGCTCGAAGATATGATTCAGTTTAAAGAAAAAGCAGTTAAACAAGGTGAAAATGTCAACGCCGGTTTGCTAAATTATCCGGTGTTAATGGCAGCAGACATTTTGCTTTACGATGCCGACAAAGTGCCAGTGGGAGAAGACCAAAAACAGCATTTGGAACTCACCCGCGATATTGTCATCAGATTAAATCACCAATTCGGCACACCCGAAAAGCCAGTATTGAAACTTCCCGAACCGTTAATTCGGACTGACGGTGCGAGGGTGATGAGTTTGACAGATGGCACGCGCAAAATGTCGAAATCTGACCCTTCCGAACAAAGTCGAATTAATTTATTGGATTCGCCAGATACGATCGCCAAAAAAATCAAGCGCTGCAAGACAGATGCCGTGCGCGGTTTGACTTTTGACGACCCCGATCGCCCCGAAGCTAGAAATTTGCTGACACTTTATCTCCTGCTTTCCGGCAAATCTAAGGAAGAAGTAGCAACAGAGTGTGAAAACATGGGTTGGGGAGATTTTAAACCCTTGCTGACAGAGACGACAATTAATGCCCTCAAACCTATTCAGGATAAATACAAGGAAATAATGGACGATCGGGGATATTTAGAGTCTGTACTACGTCGTGGAAGAGAACAAGCAGAAGCTATTGCTAATCAAACTCTAACTAAGGTTAAGACAGCTTTCGGTTATTCTTTACCTGTTTAGTTGTTAGTGGTTAGTTGTTATTGGTTACTGGTTAAGAATGACCACTGCCAACTACCCACTAACAACTGTCAACTGTCAACTGTCAACTAACAACTGTCAACTGTCAAATAACAAATAACCCATAACAGACAAATAATCATGAACCGTTTTCGCACAGCCTGCACCACCCCCGGAGAATTTATAATTACCGCCGAAGTTGCCCCCCCAAAAGGCGGCGACATGACTCACACAATTCAAATGGCTGAACGCCTCAAAAACAGAGTGCACGCCATTAATATCACCGACGGGAGTCGCGCAGTGCTGGGAATGTGCCCCCTAGCAGTTTCGGCGATTTTAGTTCAGCACGGAATTGAGCCAATTTGTCAAGTTGCTTGTCGCGATCGCAATCAAATTGGCCTGCAAGCCGATCTCATGGGAGCCCACGCTTTAGGCATTCGCAATGTATTAGCACTTACAGGCGATCCCGTCAAAGCGGGCGACCATCCGAAAGCAAAAAGTGTATTCGACTTGGAATCAGTTCGACTGTTACAAGTCATTCAGAAAATGAATGGCGGCAAAGACTGGAATGACAAACCTTTAACAGACGGATTTACCGATTTATTTGTCGGTGCTGCCGTCGATCCGCAATGCCCCAGTTGGTCGGGTTTGCAAAGTAGATTTGAGAAAAAAGTAGAGGCTGGAGCACAGTTTTTTCAGAGTCAATTAATTACTGATTTTGAAGTTTTGGATAAGTTTATGCACCACGTTGCTGCAGGCTGCAACAAGCCAGTTTTAGCAGGAATATTTTTGTTTAAATCAGCTAAAAATGCTGAATTTATTAAAAAATACGTGCCGGGAGTTCACATCCCACAAGAGACGATCGACCGTTTGGCTAAAGCTCCAGAACCCTTGCAGGAAGGCATAAAAATTGCTGCCGAACAAGTCAAGCTAGCGCGGCAGATTTGTCAAGGAGTTCACATGATGGCCGTCAAACGAGAAGATTTAATTCCTCAAATTTTGGATTTGGCAGGAATCGAACCACTGAGCTAAAATTAACCGTTGGGGCGGGTTTTACCAACTATCAATGCCTAACATTAACGATCTTATAAACCTGCCCACCCCCGCGCTACCATTTTGAACATCCAACTGTTGGGGCGGGTTTGACCAACCATCAATGTATAAAACTAATGAGCTCGTCAACCCGCCCTCCCCCGCTGTAGATAATCCAATAACTTCTGAGTTTGATTAATAAACTACTTTGAAAAATGCTCGATCGACTAAACGGTTATTAAATAGGAGCAACTGGCAATGACTGACTCAGAAATACTTAATTCTGATACGATTAAAATACTAGATACTAGCATATCCGAAGTTACAGTTTACACCGATCGCGCTTTGGTGACGCGGCGCGGTACAGTCGCTTTGACGGGAAACGAGCGAGAATTGGCGATCGCCTCTCTCCCCGCAACCCTCGACACAGAGTCAGTCAGGGCCACGGGTGCGGGTACAGTTGCTGTGCGATTGCTGGGAGTGCGCTGCCACAGAGTGTTTAGCAGCGAACCAGTGGGCGATCGCACTGCCGAATTAACCCAACAAATTAAGGAGTTACAAACCCAAAGACGGGGAATTAACGACAAAATAACCGCCCGAAAAATTCAGCTCCAATTTGTGGAAGGTTTGAGCGAAAAAAGCGTCGGTTTCTTTTCCAGCAGCATCGCCAAACAGCAGGTAGGTTTAAACGAAACTGGCGAATTGCTCAATTTTTTAGGAACTAATTACCTAAAATATGTAAGTGCGATCGCCCAACACGAAAAACAGCAGCGCGAAATAGACAAGCAAATAAAAGCTTTGCAGCAGCAGTTGGGGCAAGTACAAACTCCCCATTCGCAGCAAAGTTTTAACATCATTGTTGCCATTGAACCCAGTGGCAGCGGGAATTTTGAACTAGAAGTTTCCTATGTAGTCACGCGAGCCCGTTGGACTCCCCTTTACGACTTGCGAGTAAACACTACCAACAACCAAATTAATCTCAATTACCTAGCCGAAGTCAATCAAAATACCGGCGAAGATTGGACGGGAGTAGGGCTTACTTTATCTACAGCCAAACCCGGAATGGGAACTCTCCCACCAAAACTAGAACCTTGGTATATTGATAAAACCGAGCCAGAGCAATTTTTTGGTAGGGGTTCATCAGAGAATGATTTTTTAGACCTAGAAGAGGTATTATCTGAAGGTTTTGCAGGCCGTTCACGCTCCATAACACGAGCGCCCCTAGCAGCTCAAATAGCCACAGCCCAAGTATCTAGAGAAGGCGGTACAGTCTCATTTCAAGTAGGCGGAAATACTAAGATTCCCAGCGACGGCACGCCGCACAAAGTCACTATTTTCGGCGAAAATTATCCCTTTAAACCTGAATATATTGCAGTTCCGCGATTAGTCAGTTTTGCCTATTTGCAAGCAGTTGTTGTGAATCCGCTGACAGGCGCAACTCTGCTTCCCGGTAAAGCAAATATCTTTCGCGACAACACTTTTGTTGGTACTGTGCAGTTAGAAAATGTTTCCCCCGGCCAAGAATATAAACTGAATTTAGGAATAGATGAAGGGCTAAAAATAGAGCGGGAATTAGTAGAAAGACAAGTAGATAAAAAACTGATCGGTCAGCAGAGGCGCACGAGTTACGCTTATCGCTTAAATGTGACAAACTTGCATCAGGTGCAGATACACCTGACACTAAAAGAGCAATTGCCCGTCAGCCGTAATGAACAAATTAAAGTGCGATCGACTCTCACTAATCCGAAGATAGTAGCAGGTGAAATGGGACTACTAGAATGGATAATGTCTCTGCCACCGCAAGCAAAGCAAGAGTTATATTACCAGTTTGTTGTCGAACATCCTCCCGACTTAACAGTCACGGGTTTAGATATTTAATATTAAGTCGATAAAAACTTGTTTGTAGTCAGGACTTTAGTCCTGATTCGTCACCACGGATGAGGACTGAAGTCCCGAAAAACTATCAAATTTACCTGTAATTGGTAAACTGCAAAGCCATCGGATAATCTTCTTGCTTCAACCGTTGAATCACCAACTGCAAATCATCCTTATCCTTAGCCGAAACGCGCACTGCATCACCTTGAATCGAACCTTGAATCTTTTTAAACTCATCTCGAATTAATTTAGTGATTTTCTTGGCAACTTCCTGGTCAATCCCTTTTTTCAGTTTGATTTCTTGGCGTACTCTAGTACCACTAGCAGCTTCAATTTTCCCATAATCAAAAATTTTCAGAGACAAATTGCGCTTGGCGGCTTTAGTTTGCAAAACAGTGTGAATTGCGTCGAGAGTAAATTCGCTGTCCGTATTTACCGTAATGGATTCTGCGCCCAATTCTACGGTAGTTTTGGTATCTTTTAAGTCGTAGCGGCTTTGAATTTCTCGCGTTGTTTGGTCAACAGCGTTAACTAATTCTTGCCGATCGAACTCGCTGACAATATCAAAGGAATAACTAGCAGCCATAAATTAGTAATTGGTAAGGGGGCATTGGCAAAACAGGGCATTGGGCATTGGGCATTGGCCAAACAGGGCATTGGGCATTAACAACTAACCAATAACCAATAACCAATAACCAATAACCAATGACTACTGAAAATTAGCCGTTAACAGCCATTAAACTGAAATAGAATAAAGAAACAGTGCAAGAAGAACTAATCGCAAACATGAGCGATCGCGCCAGTGGCACATTCAGAATATAGAAAACCGAAAACAACAACCGGGCGATCGTAAAAGCGATCGCAGCCCAACCCGCCGGTTCCGAATCTACCCCCGTCACAAAAGCCATCAAAGCCGCCGCTGAAAACAGCATAAACGTCTCAAACGAATTTTGGTGAGCCCAAGTTGCCCGCTGAGCGTAAGCAGGCAACCTCTCAAACATAGCGCGGGGGGCTGCTTGATCGTAGCCTAGCTGCAAGCGGGCGAACGCAACCACCAAAAACGGTGCGTAAACCAGCGCAGCAGCAGCTGCAATACAATCAAGCAGAATAACCGACACAGGTAATCCCAACAGCATCATCCGCCTCGCAGTTCAATCAAAATAGAACAGAGTAACCACCTTGCGCTGTTCCTCCGCATCCTGGCAAGTTTTCAGCAAAGTGTGGCTTTCGTGAAAAGCAAAACATATCAGTTGCTGGCAGCGAGAAATAATCTCCTGATTGCACATGGCGCTTGCTTCCGGGAGAGACAAGCTATCATTTTTGGGATTTTCTACCAAATGTATCACTTGTTCGAGTTGGTCGCGAGACTCCCGAGGCTGGCGACTCATGCTTTGTGGCAAAATCACCGTCAGCAGATTAGGATCTGCTCGCATTGCCCCCCGAATTGCGGCTGAATTGGTGCCTGTAGCGCCAGAAGTGATGAGCTGATTGCCTCCCAGAACTATGGCGTAGCTCAGCATCTCAATTAGCTGCTGGTGGGTAATAGGAACGTGGCGAGAACCCAAAAGAGCAATCCGCTTGGAGCTGGTTTGCTGGATCGCCGCTAGTTCTTGTAAAAAATCATCTACTCTGGGTAGCTCAATTGATTGACTCAAAGAATTTATTAAATTAAATAAAACTACGTTGTGGATTTTAGCAGACTCACTAGCCATTGCCGCCAAAAAGAAGTTAAGAATTGCTGATTTACCGGATCAGACTAGAGGATCGGGAGATTTGAGGAAGCCAGAAGGCAGAATGTCTTCCGACATTGGCCAGCCGGAGCTCAAGGTAGAATTCAAGAAAAATTGAGAATTTAAGAATTTTAGCTTTTTATTTATTTAAACAAAAAGTTCTCTCTGCCGAATACCTTCTTCCCTCAGCTCCGGCTGTGTTATTAATGGACTCGATCGCTCAGGCCCAAGGATGCCATCATGCCCTCAAGGTCAAAATGTTCTGCCATTAGCTGAGTAACGCATTCCACCTTGATCGGTTCGTGCAAGCGCACGCTGCCAAAGGTGCTGTCGATAATTTCCACCGTGGTTAAGGTATCCAAATCAACAGACAAAACCGGAATTTCCATTTCTTCTGCCCTGCCAATCACCAGGGGAGAAGGAGGCAAGTGACCTGTCAAAATCAAGCACTGAGTCGAGCTTTCCAGAGCCGCTAGCTGAATGTCCGTGCGATCGCCCCCCGTCACCACCGCCATATTTCTCGCTTTGCGGAAATACTTCATAGCCGAACTAACATTCATCGCGCCAATTGTCAAGGTTTCCACCATCAAGTCCAAACGGTCTCGACGGCACAGCACATCAGCTTTTAATTGGTGCACCAATTCTTTGACACTGACACTTCGCAGCAAAGCACTTCTCGGCAGCATTCCCAAAACTGGAATACCCGCAGCCTCCAGAAAAGGCCGCACAGTCGCCGTTACGGATTCGAGTTTGTCCGAGGGAACGTCGTTGAGTACCACGCCCAGCAACCGCGAACCCAAACGCTGTTTAGCCGACAGCAAATCGTCTACATACAGATCGATCGGGCGGGCTACCAACAGCACAGAGGCATCAATTGCCTCAGCGATTTGAGCCAAAGACAAGTCAAACAGACTGCCTTCCTCCAAATTAGCTGGGCCTTCTAACAGCGCCAAGTCTCCGCTGGGAGCTTGCAAATATTGCGCTAAAGACTGGCGGTAATCTGTCTTGTCTTCTCCCCGCAAACGCTTGTGAACCGTCTCTTCATCCAAATACAGCAGTGTTGACGGCATCTGGCTTTCTGAGAGATTCAGCGTCTCTACCGCGAACCGCACGTCTTCGTCCTCGATCCCAGCTCCGGGCGAGCTGAAACAGGTTCCCAGAGGTTTGCCGTAGGCGACGGCCAGTCCTTTTCCCCGGAGTCCGAGTGCCATCCCCAGGGCGATGGCCGACTTGCCGCTGTAAGCTTTTGTGGAACCGATCAGCAAATATTTAGTCAATTTTGGTACGCCTTCAATCCTCAATTTGCACCTGTCTATTTCAATAAATTTAGTTTTTTCTACAGTATTTCTGAACTGATCCTCAATTTGGCAATACTATTATACTCGATTTTGTCGCTTTTGGGCACATTGTTTTTTTGCGGAAAACTTTTATTCACCTGTTCGCAACCCTTTTCTTCCCATTCTTTTTACTTGATTTTGGGAAACCACTTTTTCAATTGTTTGTTTTGCCAGCAGGTTTTGATAAGTATTTATCGCCCATAATTCCTTTGAAAGCCGATTTTAATTGTAATACTTTTAGGCATTCGGATTGCCTCGCTGAGATATCAACCTCGAATTTTATCGAGTAAAAATAACACGGTAAAAATGGTTAATTTTACATTAAAAGCCTACTTAGAGGGTTGAAGATAGTTTTTTTAGTGGCTAAATAGAGGATTGTATAGGAAGAGAGTACGGTGCTTGCCTAAGCAGTTTTGCATATAATTAAAAATGGATAGGTTGTATGATTAGTTATTAATTATTAGTGCGATCGCCCGCGTTAAAACTGATCGGTGGCACTGCGAGCAATAAGCTGCTTAGAATCCGGGTTCTAGCTTCTCAATACATAAATTGTCGGGCGGCGTGGGCTGGAATTTCGGCAGCCCAGAGGCTGATTGCGATGCTAGGCCGATCGCAGTTCAAGGGCTGTAGATTGAGTTTCCTTGAGCGGATCTACAGCCCTTTCCTCTCAGCTACCGAGTCGCAAAATTTGAACGAAATCGGACGGCCCGATTCGCCTCACGGCGATAGCTTCGCTCGCGCGTACTCGCACAGCACCAATGTCCGAAACAGGCTTTTGGGCTTGTCCCACAACAAATACAGCAGTTTTCAATTGGATGAAATACAGGTAGGGACTCAGGCTTTGTCTGAATCCCTACGCGAAATCTGTATCACGCTCAACTGAAAACTGCTGTAGATTTACTTTAGCAATGGGGATAAGTGCTGATCCCCAAAGATTATTGAGAATGATCCAACAACTCCCTTACTATTTCCACTTCTCAAATAGGACTGGCGCACCAATCATGTAATGTTGCCGTCGTGGCGTTACACTATTGGTGCGCCAGTTATAGCGCCCGTCAATCGATTTTAGATTTTAGATTTTAGATTTTAGATTGAAGAAAGCAACCCCACTGATAAATCCGGGGGCTGGCGATCGGGAGCGAGGAGCTTTTTTCTAGATCCACGAATCAATCCGGGGGCCCCGGATTAAATTGCTTGATTGTCAATTGCCGACTTTCGGGAGTGTGGCTGCGGTGAAAGTTATTCATCCATTCGCATCAGCTTGCGGTAAAATGTTTTAGAAAAATCGACGGTACGAGTTCGCTGAAAAGTCAGGAGAACCTCAA
This sequence comes from Microcoleus sp. B13-B6, assembly GCF_036705405.1. Lineage (NCBI taxonomy): Bacteria > Bacillati > Cyanobacteriota > Cyanophyceae > Oscillatoriales > Microcoleaceae > Microcoleus > Microcoleus sp. B13-B6. The sequence continues at coordinate 82,114 of NZ_JAUBUJ010000012.1, read as the reverse complement.
TTAAGCAACTAACAAACTCAGAGCTTTGCATAGTCACTTCGTAGCTGAGTTCAGCATTGCCGTCAAACAACACCCGACAGCGGGTTAAGTCGATCGGCAGCGACGAGATATTCCAACTAGCGACAAACGGCACGCTGTCCCCGCCGTCAATTTTTCTTGCTCCCTCCAAGCTTTTGAGCTTGTAGAGCGCAATCGCGTGCGGCAAAAACTTGCGCCTGGGCTCTTGACAGAAAGGCGCGTAGACTTTCACTTCTTTGTCGTCGGCTGGCTTGAGTTGAGGAATAGACATATTTCCACCTCAGACAATTATTACTAACAGATAGTTTAGATCCCCAGAAAAAACTAGCAGATATTCCAGGTCGATCGCAAGCAAAAGTCAACCCAAATACTCTATGCAGTACCCGTTTACCAGGGCCGTACAAACACCTAACCCGCTGGTTGTCCTCCCGTCCGCTTTCGACAAAAGCCCAGAAACTGATACAGTAGATGCTTATATCTAAAATCAAAAACTATTGGTGGTTGAATCAAGTAACCTATGCAGGAGAGTTCTTGGCCAGAAAACGACGCTCGCAGCGAGCTTAACTTAGACATCTCTGATTTAGCTCAAGAAGAGCTCAAGAGTTTGACCTCGCACTCGAAGCTCAGCAAAGTATTTGCTATACCAGACATTGGCGACAAGGTGTTTGACGCGGAAACAAAAGCAGAGCTCCCGGTTGCGGTGTCTGTGCCGGGAACTCCCTCTTTTCCTCAAAATCTGTACCGGGGACGGCGCGGAAAAGCCGCCGCAGTGCTGACTGCGATTTGGGCCGGCACGATCGCCCTGCACTTGATTTCTTGGGGTGCGTGGGTAGTGTGGGGGTTGACGGGATTGCTGTGGATGCAAGCATTTCGAGTTTTGTTTGCCGAACCCAAGCCCGCACTGCCACCTCTTGCCGATGAAAGTCGAGAGGATTGGCCTTACGTGTCGCTGCTGGTGGCAGCGAAAAATGAGGAAGCGGTGATTGCCAGATTCGTAGAATCCATCTGCAATGTAGATTATCCGATCGACCGCTACGAAGTTTGGGCGATCGACGATCACAGCAGCGACGGCACACCGCTAGTATTGGAACAGCTAACCAAAAAGTACCCCCAGCTCAAAGTATTTCGCAGGGGAGCAAATGCCAGCGGCGGCAAGTCGGGAGCCCTGAATCAAGTGTTGCCGCTGACTCGCGGGGAATTTGTCGGAATATTTGACGCCGACGCGACGGTAACGCCGGATTTGCTGCGCCGGGTGCTGCCAGTGTTCCAAGGAGAAAAGGTAGGCGCTGTGCAAGTCAGAAAAGCCATCGCCAATGCTTCGGTAAATTTTTGGACTCGTGGCCAAGAAGCAGAAATGGCTCTCGACAGTTTTTTCCAGCAGCAGCGGATTGCGATCGGCGGCATTGGAGAATTGCGCGGTAACGGCCAATTCATGCGCCGCACTGCCTTGGAAAGCTGCGGAGGCTGGAACGAGGAGACGATTACCGACGACCTGGATTTGACGGTGAGGCTGCACCTAAACCGATGGGACATTGAATTTCTCCCTTTCCCAGCCGTGTCAGAAGAAGGAGTCACTAACGCTCGCGCCCTGTGGCATCAGCGCAATCGCTGGGCAGAAGGTGGCTATCAGCGTTATCTTGACTACTGGCGCCTAATTTGGCGGAACCGCATGGGAACTGGGAAAACTTGGGATTTATTTGGATTTTGGGTATCTCAATATTTCTTACCCACAGTAGCCCTACCCGACTTTGTGATGTCAATTGCGCTGCGCCGGATGCCGATCGCCAGTCCCATAACTTTTATGACCCTTACCTTGTCGGTGGTGGGAATGTTTGTCGGTTTGCGCCGCACTCGCAAAGAGACCAAATTTGACGTAAGGCGAGTTTTTCTCACCTTGCTGCAAACGCTGCGGGGTACTGTGTATATGTTCCACTGGCTGCTGGTAGGGACTGTGACGGCTCGGATTGCGGTACGGCCCAAGCGGCTCAAATGGGTCAAAACCGTCCATCAAGGCGCTGTTAATAGCCTCAAGTAAACAATTCGCAGAAATATCTCGGCACAGTATGGCCGAACGTCCGAAGATTTTCTGAGACAAAAAAACACCAACGCTCGCCAAATATCTCCCCGCCAGAGCCTAAGAGTAAAATTTGGCAATTCCGAGAAAAAAACACTTTGAAACAGCTTAGGTAATAGGTAATCGGCGAGCGGTAATAGCGAATAAGTAATCGGCAATACAAAAGTCTAAAATTAAAAGATAAAAGCGAGAATTTTTAACTTTTAACTTGACAAAAAACCAATTACTATCTATTAATTATGAATTGCCAATTAGGACGAATTGCTTGTTGCCAACTACCCGTCACCCGTAATTGATAAATGGATTTGTTAGAGTACCAAGCTAAATCTTTATTTCGCCAGATGGCAATTCCGATTTTGCCGTCGCAGCGGATTGACAATCCCGCCGACCTCAAAGGACTGAAAATTCCTTACCCCGTTGTACTCAAATCGCAAGTGCGGGCTGGGGGACGGGGCCGGGCGGGCGGTATCAAGTTTGTGGAAAATACGATCGATGCAGTAGCAGCCGCTCAAACAATTTTTAATTTGCCGATCGAGGATGAATATCCCCAAGTCCTGCTGGCAGAAGCAAAGTACAACGCCGACCAAGAATTGTACTTAGCGGTACTCCTAGACCCCGTAGCGCGCCGCCCGGTGCTTCTGGGTTCGAGCCAAGGAGGTATGGATGTCGAAGGGTCGATCGAGCAAATGCAGCAAGTTGCCGTAGATCAAGAATTTTCCCCATTCTACGCGAGGCGTCTCGCGCTGAAAATGGGATTGCAGGGAGACTTGATTCAATCGGTGAGCACCATTGTCGAAAAAATGTACCGGCTGTTTGTCGAAAAAGATTTAGACCTAGTAGAAATCAATCCTCTCGGCATCAGTCCAAGGGGAGAGGTAATGGCTTTAGACGGTAAAGTCACCGCCAACGACGATGCCTTGGGACGACATCCAGATTTGGCCGCACTATCGGGAAAGAGGCAAAGCAGCGGGTTGGCACGGGAAAGAAGAAGTCCCCATGCCTCTGGCGATCGCTCCCATTCCCAGTCCAAGGTTCAGCACTTGCCGGAGTTTGACCCCAAATTTAAATCCCCAATCTCGAATTCCGAATCCCTGCAATTAATCGAACTAGACGGGAATATCGCGATTTTGTGCAACGGAGTGGGCCTGACAATGGCAACTTTAGATGCTGTAACCCACCAAGGAGGAAAACCAGCTAATTTTGTGAATATTGGTTCCCTAGACCGCTACTATGCAGCAAATGCCCTGCGCGATCGCGCGGAGTTGGGTCTGGAGTTAGTCGCTCAGGATAAAAGCGTTAAGGTGATACTTGTAAATATTTTGGGCAGCGCCTCCAAGACCGAGGAAATAATCGCTGCAGTAGCCGGCTATTTGGAACGGAAAGCTCGCGCTAACCGCCACATCCAAGTTGTGCTGCGGCTGGTAGAGATCGATGCTGATGCTGTTAAAAAGCGTTTGGGACAGTTGCCGGTGCAGCTAGCTAGCACTTTGGATGAGGCCGCGGCCGCTTCTGTATCCTCCGCCAAGTAGCGGCAGTCGATCGGCAAAAAACGAGATTTCTGTACAGGTCAATCACCCGGCGCTGCTCGGAGTACCGAGACAGCGCGGGCACAGAAAGAGCCTAGTTGACCAGTCTAAGTGGTTCGCCCACTACGTTTAAGGTAAGCGTTCAAGTACCTACCGGAGGATGCGTGCTAGTCTTCCGCTCTAGAACTTAAAAGTTAAACAGGTGTAAGGGTTAAGCCAGTGCTTTTAAGATAGTTACCGACCTTAAACATTGACGAAGCAAACATTACCCCGTAAGGGAGGACTTAAATGTCTAATTTGGTTTTTGTACTTGATACCAAAAAACGACCGCTCAATCCAATCCGCCCCGGATTGGCACGTAAATTGCTAACTAATGGCAAAGCTGCTGTCTTCAAAAGGTATCCATTCACGCTAATTTTGAAAGTAGAGGTAACAGTACCGCAAAAACCAATCACTCTCAAAATAGATCCTGGCTCTCGAACTACTGGAATTGCGTTAATACAAGGAGAAAACGTAATCTTTGGTGCAGAGCTAACACAGCGAGGACAAGCTATTAAAGCCAGTCTGGAGTCTCGCCGTTCATTGCGTAGAGTCAGGAGAAATCGCCATACCCGCTATCGTCGGGCTAGATTCTCAAACAGGACTCGCCCTAAAGGTTGGTTAGCACCAAGTTTGCAACATCGTGTCGAAACAACACTGACATGGGTGACTAGATTGATGAAACTCGCCCCCATTGCTTCTATTGCTCAAGAGCTTGTCAGATTTGACTTACAGCAATTAGAAAACCCAGAGATTTCTGGAATCGAGTACCAACAAGGCGTTTTGCATGGCTATGAGATCCGCGAGTATTTGTTGAACAAATGGGAGAGAAAATGCGCTTACTGTGGTGAAATAAATATACCATTACAAGTCGAGCACATTCATCCCAAAGCCAAAGGCGGAGCTAATGGCATTTCTAATCTTTGCCTTGCTTGCGATGCTTGCAACAAAAAGAAAGGTACTCAAGATGTTGAGCAATTATTGTCTAAAAAGCCAGAGATTTTGAAGCGGATTCTATCTCAAGCAAAACGTCCGTTAAAAGACGCAGCAGCCGTTAACTCAACTCGTTGGACATTATTTAATCGACTCCGTACAACTGGCTTGCCTGTTTCTACAGGTAGTGGTGGCTTAACGAAGTTCAACCGCATTCAATTAAATTTACCTAAAACTCATTGGCTAGATGCAGCTTGTATCGGAAAGGTTGAGTCATTGAATATTTTAACAAGCAAGCCACTATCGATCAAAGCAACTGGTCACGGGACACGTCAAAGGTGCCGCACTGGTAAATTCGGCTTTCCATCTCGCTATGTTCCCCGGTTTAAGTTTGTTAAAGGTTTTCAAACGGGAGATATTGTCAAAGCGATTGTAACCTCTGGCAAGAAAATTGGTACATACGTTGGACGTGTTGCCGTAAGAACCAGTGGCTCATTCAATATTTCCGCCTCAGAATTAGTGTCAGGGATTAGCCACAAATATTGTTCAGTTATTCACAGAAAAGATGGTTATTCGTATGCAGCATAAACCTGGCCCCCCTTTTCCTCTCGCCGGTGACCTGGGTACAGGTACAGCGGGAGTCTCCAAGGGGGAAGAAAGATGAATTTAACTCCTGAAAGCAAAGTCCTAATACAGGGCATTACAGAATCTCCCGCGTCCACCCGCGCCGCCCTGATGATGAAAGCATACGGCACGAATGTAGTCGCCGGTGTCAGTCCCGGTCGGGGGGGGCAGGAAGTGGAGGGAATTCCGATTTTTGATTTGGTAGAACAAGCAGTGGCGGCAGTGGGTCACGTTGACACTGCGGTAATTTTGGTAGACGCTTACTCGGTGCTGGATGCGGCTCTAGAAGCGATCGCCGGAGGAATTCGGCAAATCGCGATCGTCACTGGGGGAGTGCCTCCTCTGGATATGGTGCGCTTAGTCAGAAAAGCAGAAGCCACCGAAACTTTGGTAATCGGGCCCAACAGTCCGGGGATTATTGTGCCCGACAAACTGCTGCTGGGAACTCACCCCAAGGAATTTTACACTCCCGGCCCGGTGGGAGTAATCAGCCGCAGCAGCACTTTGACTTACGAAGTTGCCCTAGAACTGACGGAGGCTGGGTTGGGACAGTCGATGGCGGTTTGTATTGGCTGCGACGCGATTGTCGGTTCTTCTTTTATGCAGTGGCTGCAAATTTTGGACGAAGACGACAGTACGGAAGCGATGGTTTTGGTCGGGGAAGTTGGCGGGTGGAGTGAACAAGCTGCTGCTTCTTACATCGCCTCGGCGATCGACAAACCCGTGGTTGCTTATCTGGCCGGCCGCTACGCTCCCAAGGGGCCGTCTTTGGGCCACGCCGGCATCCTGATCAGTTCTCGCGCGGCTGCCCAGAAAGCCTTTGGAGTTTCGGCCCCAAACAAAATGGCTGCCTTTGAAGAGGCGGACATACCTGTGGCGGCTCGACCTTCAGAGATTCCTAAGTTACTCAAAAAATTGCTCAAGAAAAATTGATTGCTTTGGAGTTTCCACAAAAGTCCTAACCCTCTTGAGGGTTGGGATAGGGGTAGGGCGGGGGCGGGTTTGCTCTCATATCATTTCCGGTTACACTCATACATGATGTTGACGGTTGACTGTTGACGCCGTGAACAGTCAACCGTCAACAGTGAACAGTCAACAGTGAACAGTGAACTCGGATTTACTATTCCGAGGCTAACCGATTTGATCTCAAAAGTGTCTGCAGAATGCCACAAAAGCCGCTTCAACCCGCCTTTAGGACATTTTTATGATTTTTTTACCAAAGCCCTCTGACAGGCGTCACCGGCTGCGGTGCGGGTGCTGGCAAGGGGGCGGCGCGGCGCGGCGCTGGAGGCGGAGTTGTTGGCTGCACGCTGCGGCGAGGTTCGATCGGACTTTCGGTGGGAGTTGTTTCAGTTGTGCGAGTTGTCGATCGCGTCACATCTTCAAGCAGGCTTCGCAGAGTTCCGGCTATACTCTGAACTTTCCCAACAGTGGTGCGAAGGCTGGCAACATCTACGTAAACCTCGTTAAGAGGATACTTTTTCAGGATTTCCAGCAGCGATACCTTACCGTCGTCCCCGGCAGCCAGGATCACCGCTGCCCGCAAAGCTTTCCCGCTTTCTGTGCGGCGCTGAGTCCGAATTGCTTGACCGATGTCGTCAGTGATTTTTTCTCCGGGAGTGCTGTAAACTACCCTCGCCAGATTAGCAGGCTTTAAACCAATTTCTAAACCCATGAACCCCCGCAGCATTTGCGCGTCCATTTTGGAGAACCGGATAATTTGTTGGAGGGTTGGCGTCGTCGTGCCGTTTTTAGCAAAGTCTTCTAAGTCGCTGATATTGATGCCTTGTCTGATCGGGCCAAATGTGAGGACAACTTTTTCGGCCCCTAATGCTCTACTGCTGCTAGATAATATGCTCCCGCTTGCTCCTAAAAGTAGGGCAATGCCGATCGATACAAATTTTGTTAATTTCATATTCACCGCTAGATTAAAATTATTTTTTCGAGATTTGTACATTTTTGTACATTATAGATGCAGCAGTTATATTCTACAATGTCGCCCGTGTAATTTGTGCCCGCGTCACACCCACCATCTCGACCGAGACTTTTTTTCGTTCTTGACTTTAAAAATAAGTTACCACATCTGCAGAAATCTGTTCGCTTCTATTCCTTCTGCCTTCTACCTTCTACATCTGCAGCCTTCTATATCACAGTGTCTTCCGCCTTCTACATAAGTGCCTTATAAAAATTCTAGGAACCGCCCTGACGGGGAGGACTTTCTTAATTGCACAAACATAAGGGTTCGATTGCTTCTTCTTTCTCTCTTAGACAACTAAATCCCTCTTCCTTCTTCCGACTTCCTTCTTCCGACTTCCTTCTTCCTTCTTCCTTCTTCCGACTTCCTTCTTCCGACTTCCTTCTTCCGACTTCCTTCTTCCGACTTCCATCGGACTGACATCCGTTACATCCGTTACATCCGTTACATAATCCGTTGCCGAACTTCCTTCTTCCTTCTTCCCTCTTCCTTCTTCCCTCTTCCCTCTTCCTTCTTCCCTCTTGCTTCTGCTATATGTTGAAAACCAAGCGCAAATCCAAGAAATCCAAACACAATCACAGCGAAAAAACCACAGCGCTCAGCAAAAAAGAAGTAACTGCACAAAAACGCAAAATTTCCCAAAAGCGCAATGAATTGGTGCAGGCGATCGCCATAAGCTGCTTAGTCAGCGTTGCTCTCAGCATTCCCCTGTTGTTCGTAGCCCGCCCTAAGATTGCTATTGCAGGAGGCGCCGCCGCAGCCATCTTGCTGCTTTCCTACAAATACCCCCGTCAAGCTTTGTGGACTTTTCTAATTTACCTGCCTTTCAGCGGTACAATTACCTACGCAGTTGGCGGCGGGAATGCTGCATTTCAAGTAGCCAAAGATGCTTTCTACATACCAGCCCTCATCGGCCTAATTCAAAGCTGCAAAAAGAAACAGTTGCCCATGTTCATTCCCAAACAAATGCTTTCTACCTTCAGCATCCTGTTGATGATGGCAATGCTGACTTTAATTTTTGTCAACGGGGAGATGCAGCTCAACCCTAGGGCGGGCGACAAACCAATTCTGCAAGGAATTCTCGGATTAAAAGTATTGATAGGTTACATACCGCTGATTGCTTGTACCTATTATCTGCTCCGCACTAAGAAGGATTTGGTATTTTTTAGTCGAATGCACATCGTTTTGGCGATCGTTTGCTGCCTTCTCGGTTTGATTCAGTACCTGTTGCTGCAAAGTGGAAAGTGTGCCGGAACCCGAGGAATGACCGGAGCAGAATTATATAAAGCAACGCTGCAAGCTAGATGTTTTGTCGGCGGTTCTTTGGTGTTCAGTCCAGAAGTCAAGATGGTCCGCTTGCCGGGAACTTTTGTCGCGCCTTGGCAGTGGGCCTGGTTTTTAATTTCTAATGCTTTTTTAACCTTTGCCTCTGCCTTTTGCGATCCTTCATTCTGGTGGCGAGTTATCGGTTTATTGGGCATGGCATTAGTATTTGCCAATGCAGTTATTTCCGGTCAAAGAGCTGCTTTAGTTATGGTTCCCCTTGCTACAGCAATCCTGCTAGTTCTCACCGGTCAATTAGTTAATTTAAAACGATTTATTCCCATCGGTGCAGGACTGGCGATTCTGCTGTTTGTCGGTGCAGCTATTAACCCGGGAATTGTCGAGCAGCGGTGGGAGAGTTTTCTTAGTCGCTGGAATGCTGCACCGCCCCAGCAGTTTCTCTTTAATCAGTTCGAGCAAAGCCACAATTTTATCATTGACAAACCTCTCGGTAAAGGTGTGGGACGAGCGACTAATTCAACGCGAATATTTGGTACCACGCAGCTAATTGAAACTTTCCAACCTAAGTTAATCTACGAACTCGGTTATCCGGGAATGATTAGTTTTCAGATCATGCTTTTACACTTAGCTTTTCTAACTTTTAGAGCTTACCGATCAGTCAAGGACAAAAGTTTGCGGAGTTACGGAGCTAGTTTTTGGGTGTTTGTTGCATTTATTACGATCAATACTCAATACTATCCGCTGGATGTAGATCCAGTGTCCGTGTATTATTGGGTTTTAGCTGGGGCGATTTTAAAGTTGCCCAAAATTGATAAACAGGTGCAGGATGAAAAACATCAGGAAGTTGAGTCAAATGAATTGCAAGTTCACCAGGCATTAAATGAGAAAAAAATTATTGCATCTTCCCCAATTTGAGAAGAGTTTTGAGTGTTGAGTTTGGTGGATTCTTTCTTGTTCAGTAACCTGCTTTCGCTCCGGGGTAATGCCAATATAGCCCAATACGCTTGGGCCCGTGGAAAATTGTAGCGAAAATGTTGGGCGGAGTGAAACGGAGGGTTCGTTCCACTCCGCCCAACCTACGCACGATCGGTTTTTTTAACACTAACCCAAGCGTATTGCAATATAGCAATCCTCGCATCAGTTGTAAAAATATGTAGCGGTAGTGCTAAGAGACTGTTGGCGAATTAAAAAAGGGTGAAACCAAACATCCCATAATCATGGAAAAAAACTATGATGAGGCAGAGGGAAAAAGAGCAGAAAAACGAGAGACACGGGTCAAGCCAATCGGAATGTGGCGCCAAAATGCCCACATTCTTGACAGATTCATGGCAGCAGCAGTCATAATATGTTGTAGACGAGTTTTGGCAAGACCCATGTAACGAGCGTTACGCAAACCAAAAACACGAATTCCTTGAGACAGAGAGCTTTCAACACCAGCCCGTAGGGCATAACGCTGTTTAAACTCCTGGGTATGTTGTCTAGCCCTAGCTTTGGCTAGAGCTTCGTAAAGAGGTTGAGGTTTGAGAGTCAGAACACGAGCCTGTGCCGGCGAATGAGTACATTGAGAGCGAACAGGACAACCAGCACAATCGGGGCGACGAAAGCGCACTTGAATGACCGGATTGCCATAGTTATCCGAGCGTTGATGCCAGGATTTGCTGATGTGGCCTTGGGGACAAGTAGCATGGCGATGCTCCCAATCAACGGTAAAACAAGAAAGCTCAAAGCCCAGCTTAGCTTTTTCTTGCCAACTAGAGTCAGAGGGTACAGGGCCAAGGAGTTCAATACCTAATTGTGTCTCGCTGGTGAGCAAGTGTTGAGCATCAACATAAGCAGTATCGACAATATGTTCTTGTGGTAACAGGTGTTTATCAGCTAAAGCTTGATGAATCACATGAGTCATTTCGACATCTCCGATGGTTGCGGGTGTCGTTTCAACATTGGTAATTAAATGAGGCAAATCTCGATCGCAAGTTTCTGTAAGATGTACTGTATAACCTGTCCAATTAGTATCTCTTTTTGTCCGATTGCGAGCTTCGGTATCATAGGGGGAAGTAATTAACTGCTTGTGGGGCGGTAAATTATCAGCTTCTCGCCAATAAACTTTGCCTCCCGACCACCCATATTGCTGTATCCAGACACAGCGTAAAATTTCTACCGCTTAGAGACAAAGCGCAACCATTCAGGACTCAAGGGATCATATAAAGCTGACAACAAGTGATGACCATCACAGCCAATAGTCAATACCAAGCTTTGTTTTTCAGTTTCAGATTGCGGCAAGCGATATTGCTCAAATCTCGTGCCATAACGCTCAGACCAATCCTGATTGACTACTGTTAATAACCATTCATCGGCAACAGTTGCTAACTGATTTAAAGCATGACGTAAAGTTTCTCCAACGCATTCGAGGCGGTTCATTTTACGGATGGCTCCGATGACATGGGTGGAGTCAGTTCTGGCTTTACCCCTGGCTTTGAGCCATCCCCTATCTTGAAAATGTGCTAGCATTTTATCAAGTAATTGACTTTCACGTCCCGCAGCAATTAACCGACTTCTCCATTCACTTAAAACTGAATAATTAAAACCGCTATCAGTAATTTCTAATCCCAGAGCATACTTCCAGTCAATACGACTTCTGACCGCTTCTGCTGCTTGTCGGTCAGTCAATCCCTCGGCAAATTGCATGACACTGATTAATGCTAATTGTCCAGGTGATAACGCACTTTGACCGCAGTCGGCTCGAAACAAGGTTACAAAGTCACTATCACAGTACAACACTCCGAGTTCATCGCGCATTTTCATATATGGGTTTCCTTTGGGAAATGAGGTTCGTGCTATAGAAGCGGTCATTTCTGGAATCGATGACCAGTCGCGGAGGTGAAGAGTCATAATAAATGATTTAATATGGTGTCTCATTACACCATCATTCTGGCTATTCAGGACGGCAAGGTGTGAGGGGTCAAACCCCTTAGACATTCGCCAACAGTCTCTGCTAAGAGTGCCTACCCCAGTCAAGGCGGGGCAACCGGGCGTGGGTTTTGCCCCTACAAGAATTACACAAATCATTTAGGATTGCTATATAGCCCGCCCTTCTGGGTTTATCTGTGCTAAAACCCACCCCTACAGCATATTGTGGCTCTTAACTTTACTACGGTTGCCAAACCGGATTGCTAGCATTCAAATCCTTGTCGTTTGTCAATTTAGTCAAGGCCGAACCGTCCCGATTAATTACATACAAGTTGCTTTGGTCTCCTTGGATTTCGTTAAATATAAAAGCGATTTGCTGGCTGTCTGTAGACCAAGCTAATTCTGAAATTCCCGACGGTTTTAGCCGAGGAGCGAGTTGATTTAGCTGGTTCCCGTCAGCCTTGATTGTGTAGAGTTTTTGATTGTTGAACTCTCCGGTGACGAAAGCAATAAAATTGCCATCCGGCGACCACGAAAATTCGTCGTAGTTTCTGGGTTTTTGGGTGAGATTCTTTGCTGTGCCCCGGTTAATGTCGAGCAGGTAAATATCTTGCTGTTCGCCTGATGAATCGCCGGGTTTATTGTAATAGTAAGCAATGCGGCTGCTGTCGGGCGACCAAAATAGTTTGACGTTGTAAACCTCATTTTGCGGGTTGTTTGTCAAATTTTTGATGTGGGTCCCATCGGCATTAATTGTGTAAATTTGCTGTTTCGGATAAGCGCCGAACAGGAAAGCAATTTTTGTGCGATCGGGCGACCAAACAAGTTCACTTCCGCCGGATACATATTCGCCGGCAATTTTAGTTAGTTTGGTCATTTCCGAACCGTCGGCATTCATTTTGTAGATATTTTTATCCTTGACAAATACTACCTGCTGGCCGTCCGGTGAAAGGTAAAATTCCGATGAAATTTCTGTTTTAGGTGGCTCTCCTCCTACTTCCCAATTCCGAACTAATTTACTTCCTTTAATGCCAGAAGTGTCGCTTATATAAAGTGACTCACTGCCGGGAGTATCAGAGGTAAAACCGTTGCAAGAACGGGCAAAAACAAGTTTCTGGCTGTTGGAAAACCAAGCTATTTCAAAATGAGCTGCTTTGCAACCAGCCTCAGCAAACTGTTTAGTTAGTCGAGAACCGTCAGCATTGACTGTATAGATGTCGCTGTATCCGCCAACGAAAGCCAGTCGCTGGCCGTTGGGCGACCACACTAGGGGAGCGATAACATCTATATTAGGTGTAAGTTCGCGGCGAGCCCAACTGGTAGCATTGACCGCAAATAAAGGGGATCTGTTCTCGCTGCCACGCATCTGGAGGGCGGTAAACGCTAGTATCCTTGGTTTTTGGGCTGCGGTTGGGGGAGGGCTGTGAAGGCTCAAAAACAAGCTGATTAAGAGTGTTAGTGAAAATATGCCGATCGCACTTATCGGCCATAATTTATTGAAGCTGAAAAGTTGCAGAATTTGCCACAAGCTTTTCAGGGGCGGCCAAGATGCCCAACCCCTACTCCCCACACTCAACTGAAAATCTTGTGGAACAAGCTTTTGTGGAACGGGCATCTTGCCTGTTCCATATCCCAGGGGGAAATGCAAGTTAAAACGCATTTTATCGATTCCTCTGCTAATTTTCAAAGTGTTTGTCTGTCGATATGCCGCGACAGCCTCAAACTCTGTTTAATTCTGCCAATAATTAGCTCGAACATTTTTTTGCGAGACGGATTCTTGCTGCTGGGCGGCATCCCTAACTCGCAACACATCAAGTTCAAGTCAGTTGCACTCATTGCCAACAACTTTTGCCTCACCTCTTCTTCATTACCATTCTTAGCTTGTAAACGCAGTTCTTCATAAACTTCTAGAACATTGGCAGCCGATAAATTAGCAGGTTTATTAACATCAGCACCCGTGGGAATATCCGAAGTTTTTGAGCCAGCAGAAATCACTCCCCGCTTGACTTGAGTCTCAAGCCGGGTTAATTTTCGAGCAACGTCCCGCAAGATTTCCTTAAGTTCGCCAATTTCCTCAACCAACCCCCCGCTTTCTTGTTGGGAAGCCGCCAAAATTTCTTTTTTACTCATTTCAGATACTCCTCACACTCGCGCCATAGTTTTTCAAATTCTCTAACTAATTCTCGCGGCAGTTCTCCCTCATTTATCGCCCGTTTTAGCCCGACGCTTTCGCGAATCGTCGATTCTAAAAATCTAACTTCTATGTTATTATCTTTTGATATCTCATCGCAAAGTCTCTTTACTTCTCTCATGTAAAACTGAACTTCATTTGTCAGCAATCCTCCATAGGTTTTAGCTTTATTCATAAAGACTGCTATCTTGGGAAACGGATAAGGCTCAATCCGTTTCTGAAGCGAGTTTAAAACTAAACTCAATCCCCTAGAACCAAAATAATCGGGATTGACGGGAATTAATATTAAGTCGCAGCAAGAGAGTACGCTGTAGGTGAGGAGACTGAAGGAAGGCGAACAGTCAAAAAGCATCAAGTCGTATTTGGGGAGATTGGCAGAGTTGGCGATTTTGCCGATGAATCTGCGGATGAAGTCTTTAACACTTTTCCCCTCAAATCCATCGATATCCAACCAATACAATTCTTCAACTGAAGGGACAAAATGCAACTGTTCGTCAATCTGATAAATGGTGTCGAAACCAACGGGAAATTTAAAATTCTGTCCGGCTTTTTTAAAGACTTCTAGAGCGTCGTAAATTGTAAGTCTATGCTTGAGAGATTGTTCGTACCACTTACCAAACTTATCATCTAAATGACCTGTATTTTCGTTAAGTCCGATCGCCTCTGTGAGCGACATTTGCGGATCTAAGTCTAACATCAAGACTTCTAAGTCGGTTCCTTGGGATATAATATTTCCCAGACTCCAAGTGACGGTAGTCTTCCCGACACCGCCTTTGAAGTTGATTACGGCTATTGATTTAGGACTCATGGCTGACTTTGTTTGGATTTTGCTCAAATATAAATTAAAACATATTGTGGCGGTTAGTCGATCGCGCGATCGGGCATGAGAATCCCGATGTGTCGATTGACATAAAAAGCAGACTATGATATAGAAAACTATCATAAAATAAATAGCACCTTATGTCAAATCAACTAACTCATTTGCAAATCAAAAATTTTCGCTCACTAGCAGATGTAAACATTCAAATCAACCCTCTCAACATTATCTTCGGCCCTAATGGAGCTGGAAAAACTACATTACTCGATACCATCTGGTTTGTGCGAGACTGTGCCATCAGGGGTGTTGATTTAGCTTCTTCTGAGAGAGATCATGGGATTGGTCTGCTGTGGGATGGAGCCGATGAGGGGGAAAATATATCAATCAAAATTGTAACCCCATCGGGTGAATACGAAGTTTCATTTGGTTATTCTTCAGGTAGAATCGAACCTTTTGCGGGAGAAAAGCTTTTTTCCAATCATGATAATAAATTGATTGTTCGCATTATAGGCAGTGACAAAGCTCAGGTTTATCGTACAGACCTGCAAGAATTAGAATTCATTACACTTAGAGAACCAGAGAAATTAGCCCTAACCCGATATATAGCATTTGAGAATAGCGAACCCGCTGCCTCTAACATAGACAACTTATTGCGCGTTGTTCGCAACTATAACTCCCGGTCAGCTTCTTTGTTCAAGATAAAGCGATTTGGTTCAGAATCTGATTCTGGAGAGCGATTACAAGACAGGTGCGAAAATTTATGGTCAGTTTTGCGGAATTTACATGATAAGCGAGTCATTGATGAACGCTACGATACAATCATCAGTTTTATGCAAGAGAGCTTTCCAGCTTTTGATAATCTGTTTTTTGAACAAACAGGTCGATACACAGTCTATGGCAACTTCTTAGAAAAAGGACGGCGCAAACCAATTAGATCATCAGGAGTATCTGACGGTCATCTCCAGATGCTGATTAATCTCACAGCTTTGTTCTCTGAAGGACAGAATCGTTATTCACTAATTTTATTTGATGAGCCTGAAATCTCGCTTCATCCTTGGGCTTTAGCTGTTTTTGCTAAAGCTGTAAAACTCGCTACTGAAAAATGGAATAAGCAGGTTTTTATTGCGACTCATTCACCTGTATTAATTAGTCAATTTGAACCAGAAAATATTTTGACTGCGGAACTTGACAAGGAAGGAAAAACCGTCCTCAAAAGGATCAGTGAGATAGAAGGTATTCAAGATTTACTAGAAGAATATGCTACTGGATCGCTATATATGGCTGAGATGATTGCGCCTCAAAGTAAATCTGCATTAGAGGTAGCAAGTTAATGAAGAGTCACGATACTACGAGTGACCAGCACTGTTATTTTTTCAAGTTTGGATTGCTGGTAACAGGAAAAACGGAAGAGGAACACATTCCCAAGTTATTTAGAACTCTGATGGAATTGGGTATTTGCTATTTTGAAGTTATTCGCAAGGTTGAGCAGCTAGGCGTAAGAACTTCAGAGAAAAACCTTGAGATGGTTGGAAGTGGTAAAAAGATTCCTAATAATGATGTTGTAAGAATTGGATTCCCAGCGAGAGATTACTTAAAAGATCCATGTACTTATGTCCTGCTATTGGATGACCTAGAACACAATCGAACCGATCAAGCACAACAAATTTTTGAGAGATACCGAAATGCACTTGATCCTATTTTGCGCGACAAAAAACACCGTGCTTCAGTTCACTTTTTAGTGAATATGCTAGAGGCATACTACTTCGCTGATGCTGCTACCGTCAATGCAGTGTTAGGAACCAGCTTAAACGATTACGAGGGAGATGTGGAAACGATTCGCCATCCCAAAGGTGAACTAAAACAGATATATTCGGGATTTAATGAAAAGGAACACGGCGGCCGAATTCTCGATAGACTTGATCTTGAAAAGGTTTTATCTAATCCGAATACTTGTGCTTCTCTGAGAACCTTATTTGCATGGTGTTTAAAGGCTTTGGGGCAAATAGCTACCGATAAATATCAGCTTTCAAGTGGAGAATTAAGTAAAATAACCAAAGCACAATTGGATAATATTTAATTTTTTAAGTTCTGGCAGGTTTTTACGGCAGATAAAATTTAAGGTGCACATTGTGCACCCTACAAGCTTTTTTAGCGTTTCACCAGTAAGGTGCACATTGTGCACCCTACAAGTTGTTTTAGCGTTTTACCAACTTCTTAGAAACCTTCCGCAAGCGAATGGATTTCGGTGTTACTTCAACCAATTCATCCTGCCCGATGTACTCCAAAGCGCGTTCCAAACTCATATCGACTGGTGCTTGCAATTGCGCCAATTCTTCACCGCCAGATGCGCGGTGGTTTGTCAACTGCTTCGACTTGCAAATATTCAGCTCCATGTCTTCATCTCGGTTGTTTTCTCCGATAATCATCCCTCTGTAAACCTTGGTTCCGGGGGTAATGAAAAACACGCCGCGGTCTTCAGCATTTTTCAGTGAATAAGTAGTTGCAACTCCTTCTTCAAAGGAAATCAATACTCCGTTGCGACGGGCGACAATTTCTCCACCCAGGGGGCGATAGTCGAGGAAGCTGTGGTTCATAATTCCAGCGCCGCGAGTCAACCGCATGAACTCGCCTCGGAATCCAATCAAACCGCGAGCGGGGACTGAAAATTCGATTTGGGTGCGACCGGTGCTGCTGACGTGCATATCTTGCATTTCTGCTTTCCGCTGACCGAGGCGTTCGATGCAGCCGCCGACTGCTTCTTCGGGTACGTCTAACACCAAACATTCAAAAGGTTCGCAGGGACGACCGCCGACTTCGCGGAAGATTACTTGCGGTTGGGATACTTGAAATTCGTATCCTTCGCGACGCATATTTTCGATCAGGATTCCGAGGTGGAGTTCGCCACGGCCGGATACGAGGAATTTGTCGGGAGAGTCGGTTTCTTCGACGCGCAAGGCGACGTTGGTTTGGAGTTCTCGCATCAGCCGATCGCGAATTTGCCGCGATGTTACCAAACTACCTTCTTGACCGCAGAACGGCGAATCGTTCACGGAGAAAGTCATCTGCAAAGTCGGTTCGTCTACTTTGATTAAAGGCAGCGCTTGCGGGTCGTTCGGACAAGTAATTGTCTCGCCAATATACGCATCAGCAAAACCGGCAACGGCGACAAGATTACCAGCAGTAGATTCTGGGATATCTATCCGCTTCAGGCCTTCAAAGCCCATCAATTTGGTAATTTTTGATTTGACAAGCGCGCCGCTTTCTGTGATCAAGACTGCTTGTTGACCAACTCTAATTGTGCCATTGTGGATGCGACCGATGACGATGCGACCGACGTATTCTGAGTAATCTAAGGTGGTTACTTGCAGTTGCAGCGGCTTGTTGGGGTCGCCTACGGGGGGTGGTACGTGGTCGAGGATTTCTTCAAAGAGGGGCTTCATATCTACCCCTTCGTCTTCGAGGTGTTTTTTGGCGTAACCGCTTAAGCCGGAACCGAAGAGATAGGGAAATTCGCACTGATCGTCGTCAGCACCTAGTTCGAGGAACAGATCCAAAACTTTATCGACGGCTTTGTGGGGGTCTGCTCGATCGCGATCGATCTTATTCACAAAGACGATCGGGCGCAGTCCTTTTTCTAGGGCTTTTTTGAGCACGAACCGCGTTTGCGGCATCGGGCCTTCGTTGGCGTCTACGATCAGCAGACAGCCGTCAACCATGCCGAGAACTCGTTCGACTTCTCCGCCGAAGTCCGCGTGTCCGGGGGTATCGACGATGTTGATCAGGGTTTCTCCGTACCTGACGGCGGTGTTTTTGGAAAGGATGGTAATGCCACGTTCGCGCTCGATGTCGTTGGAGTCCATGACGCAATCTGGGATTTCTTCCCCTTCGCGGAAGATCCCGGACTGTCTGAGGAGAGCGTCCACAAGGGTGGTTTTGCCGTGATCGACGTGAGCAATGATGGCGACGTTGCGAATGGGAAGACTCATAATGCGTCTGGAACGTTAAACGGATCTAACTAAAGATTTCTTAATAATTGTAGCGCATGGAGTCAAGGGCCGATCGGGCGGGGCTGTAAGATTGGAGTGCGATCGTCGCTAGAATCAAGATTATGGAAGCGCAACCGAAAGAAATTGAGCGTTACACTACCCCTGACGGCAGAGTTCCTTTCGATCGGCGATCTTGAGTTGGCCCTGGTGAAGAAGGTTGGATACGGGGCGATCGCCGATATTAAGATGAGGGTGCAAGTACGATCGACTTTATGGAAGTACAACCCAGAGATATTCAGCGTTATATCAGACAAAATGGCACAGTTCCCTTTGCAGAATGGTTTACAACCCTGCGGGATGTTAACGCTAAAATTAGGATTGATAAAAGGCTTCAGCGGGTTAGCGGTGGCAACTTAGGAGACTATCGCTCAGTTGGCGCAGGAGTCTGGGAATTAAGGATTGACTATGGCCCGGGCTACCGAATCTACTTTGGACAAGCGGGAGCTACGATTGTGCTTATCCTGTGCGGTGGAGATAAAAGCACTCAAGACCAAGACATTGTTAAAGCTCAGGAATACTGGAGAGATTATGAAAGACGCCAAAGTGCCGACGAGTGATAGTTATCATTCTTTTAAAATTTCCAATTTCAAAGACCCAAATTATGCTGCTGCTTACCTCTCACTGATCTTTGAAGAAGAGGAAGAAGGCGATTTAGAGATGGGAATAATGCGAAAATCGCTTCGAGATGTATTTGAGGCTCTGGGCGAACCAATTATGTCTGATGAGGAGGCCTCATTGCATCTGGAAAAATTAGATGTTTTGTTGTCGCAGAATGGAAGCGCCACAATTTATGCTTTGGCTAATTGGCTGAAGGCTTTGGGATTGAAGTTAACGGTTGTGGTTGATGAAGGGGATAAAGGGGAAGAGGAAGATTCTGTTGGTACTGCTGAATTGGCGGAAGTTGGTAATGTTTGATGACTCGCCCATTTCCCAAACATGGCTTTTTAAGTTTTTTTGATTTTAGGGTAGCACTATGTCAGAAACCGAACTAGATTTAGTATCAATAGCCACGAGAGTATTGCAGATTGAAGAAGAGCAAGTTATTCTGAAAAAATATTTAGCCAAACTTAAGAGGCAGTTAGAGGCACAGGAACAGCGATTTAACGATCGCCCTGAACCGCAAATGCTAGAAAGTTTGACGGCTGAAATTGCGTCCCTGCAACAGCCGTGTGATTTGGGAAATGGCGATATGTCTGTCATTGCCGATCGACCGATCGAGCTTGACACCGAGACAGAAAAGCAAAAGTCAGACTTTCAGTATCAGTTAGTATGCGATCGTCCTAACAGTCGCGCTGTGTTGATGGAAGCTTTATCACTAGCTCAAGAGCGGCTGATTATTGTTTGCCCTTGGCTCAATTGTAACAGCATTAATGATGAATTGCTGCAAAAATTTAGAGCGTGTTTGAACCGAGGATGTTTGATAAATATTGGTTGGGGTTATCTGGGAGACAGGCAAAAAATCGGCAAGGGATGGCGCTACAATGCTTTGGCAGATTTGCAAGAATTAGCCAGCGAATATCCAGATAAATTTTGTCTCTCTTTATTGGGAACTCACGAAAACTTTTTAGTCTGTGATTCTAGTTTTGCCATGTTGGGTAGTCATAACTTGCTGACTAACAACGACCAAAGTGCAGAAAAAGAAGTGGGAATTCGCACGACTGACTGCCAAATTGTCAAGCAATTAATTGAGCGATTTGAAAGCAGCGAGGTATTAAATGAGGAGGAGATAGAAAGGCGGTTTGTAGCGAGTTCGGATTACCTGGATCGAGCCGATTATTTGGAAGGATTAGCGGTGGATGCTGAAGATATTGCTTTAGAGGATAGCTGTGAGGATGTGGAGGATGAGTCTGAGGAATGTCGAGAACCTGTTGTTGCCGTTGAGGAGTTTTGGGAGCGTTGCACTCAGGGAGAAAGAGATTTTACAGGGATTAATTTAGCTGGTGCTGATTTGAGCGGAAAGCGTCTAAATTCTGGTGTTAATTTGAGTAAGGCTAATCTGAATAAAGCTAATTTGATTGGTACAACTTGGCAGGCAGTAAATCTTAGTGGGGCAATTTTGAAGGGAGCAGATATGAGGGATGCACGTTTTGATGGCACAAATTTTAGTCAGGCTAATTTATCAATGACTAATCTCTCGAATACAAATTTATCCAGCACCAATCTGCATCAGGCAAACTTAGTCAACGCCAACCTTTCTCAGGCTAATTTATCTAGTGCCAATCTGCATCAAGCCAACTTGGTAAATGCCAACTTGTCTCAGGCTAATTTATCCAGTGCCAATCTGCATCAGGCAAATTTAATCAATGCCAACCTCGCTCAGGCTAATTTACAATCAGCTAAACTAGAAAATGCAAAATTGAGCAAGGCGAGTTTAAGAGGAGCAAAACTAGAAAATGCAAATTTTAGTGAAGCCGATTTGAACGGTGCAAACCTCAGCGGATCTCACGTTAGCCAACATCACACACGACCCAAATTCACAACTGCAAACCTGGCTGAAGCTAACTTGAGCGGGCTATACTTGAGGAAAGTAGACCTAAAAAATGCTGATTTGACAAATGCAAATCTGAGTAATTCTAACCTTTTAGAAGCCAACCTCGATCGAGCAAATCTCAAAGGAGTTCAGCTTCAAGGAGCGATTTACAATGAAGCAACTTTATTTCCTACTGATTTCGATCCCGTGAAAGCGGGCGCTTACTTAATTGCTCCTTATGTATCGCTGCCAAATGTCGATCTAACTGGTAGGGACTTGAGCAGTGTTAACTTGATGGGAGCCAATTTACAAGGTGCTAATTTGATTTCTGCACAATTGAATAGTTCTAATTTGAGAGATGCGAATTTGAGTGGGGCCAAACTTCAGGGAGCAAACCTAGAGGGCACAAATTTGAGCCGATCTAATTTAAGACAAGTTAACTTGAACGATGCAAGATTGTCTCAGGCTGATTTAACCACAGCAGACTTAACTGAAGCTGACTTGCGGCAAGCTGATTTATACGGTGCAAAGCTGGGTGGTGCTGATCTAATTTCAGCAGACATCCGTGCAGCAAGATTAGACTATGCAGACTTATCTGGCGCTAACTTAACGGGTGCAAAAATAGGAGGAGCAAACTTGGGAAATGTTAAACTCACTGGTGCAATTATGCCAGATGGAGCTACTCACGAATAAAATTAGTTAAGGGGTTTGCTAAACAAACTCTACTCAACAAGCGTGAATACACTCTTTCACCACACAATAAATATTCCGCAGCCCCTCTACCTGCAATTCTGACAACCCGTGCTTAATCTTACCTACCAACTTACCCCAGTTGTAGAGTTCTTCCACACCGCGAGACTGCCGAAATTTCCCCTCATAAAAATCTACCCAAAATATCGGTGCTTGATGTTGGCTGCTTCTCCAGCGTTTCCGCCACCGAATGCAATCTTGCAGCGTCGGCGGTTCGACTCCTAAAATTGGCGGCATATCTCCGTAGCTGACAAACCGACTAATCCCAACTCCGACAACGTGGATGACGTAAGCCCAGCAGCGAATGTCCCGAATCTGTTCTGGCTTGACTTTCAAGACTTTGGCAACTGCTTCTTTGGTTACAAAGCGAGAGAGTGGATTTATTTGCTTGGCTTCTGAGTTTTGTTTTGGTATCATGGTTGGTGACTCCGACTTTTTTGGGGTGACTCCGACTTTTGTGGGTGAATGCGACTTGATTTTGGGTGAATCCTACTTTTTGTTGGTGAATCCTACTTTTTGTTGGTGAATCCTACTTTTTGTTGGTGAATGCCAAATTGTCGGTCATTTGAATAAATAGCTGTTCGCTCTTCAGTTTTCGACGCCGGGGGGCGATCGCTATTTATGATGTAAATATTTTAAGGCCAATACTGGCCTATTGTCAAGAAATGGGATTGGTTAAGTTGCGGATTCGAGAGCTGGCTGCCGAGAAGGGTTGGACTTTGACAGAGGTTTCTGAGCGATCGGGAGTTCACTACAGCACGCTTAAGAATTATGCTCGTTCGCCCGGGTTAGCAACGGTTGACGTTACTCATTTGCAAAAATTAGCTCGAACTTTTGACCTGTTGATTGAAGATTTGTTTGAGGTTGTGGAAGATTAGGCCCCGTCCTGCGGTTGCGGTGGTCGGCGCTTTCAATCTCATATATAGGTGAGGTGAAATTTCACCCTGATGTCAAGAGGCGAATTGGTTAAATTGCGGATCAGAGAGTTTGCTGCTAGGGAAGGCTGGACGCTAAAGGAAGTAGCCGATCGCTCTGGAGTATCCTACAATACTGTTAAAAGTTATGCCCTGACGGTATTACGCTGAACATATGTGGACAAACACATCTGACGCGATAGCAATGCTTCCAACGGCTAGGTTGAGAGCAAAGGAGCCGTCCCTCAAAGCACGGAGCATAATATTCCGTGCGCCACCCCAGTCTCGGTCGTGTTCATGACCGCATCGAGGGCATTTGAATGTTTTGGAGCCGCCTAACTTGTCATGCTGAAATCCGCAATGGGTGCAAGTCTTGCTAGTATAGGATTCGTTGACATCCACAACCACAACGCCACGACGCCCGGCCAAAGACTTAAGAAATGTCTTAAATCGGTAGCTTGCCCAAGTCAACATTGCTCTAGCTGTTTTAGTATTCAGCTTGCGTTTTGACTTGATAACCATTTGAGAGGTTTCAAATTTGGGCAGAAAGATGATTTTGTAGTTTGTGGTTAAATAATTGGCAACCTGCTTGTGACATTCATCAATCAAATTGCGAATGCGATTTCTGATTCGGTGAGCAGCTTTATACATTTTCTGTTTCTGTTTGCGCCCAGCTTTGGCTGCTTTACCTATTAGTTTGTCAAGGTGAGAACACAATCGATGAATGCGTCCAATGTCTGCCTTGCCAAACTCTAAAATAGCTTCACCGTCGTAGCCAGTTAAAAACGTTCTCACGCCAGGGTCTAACGCAATTACCTTACTAGCTTTGGAAAGAACTTCCTCTACACGAACGGGAAAAACAGCAAACCAGCGCTGCCTATCTCGTATCAATTGGGTTGCGTGTTCGCAAACAACAGGAAGAGTTTCGCTAGCTTTGACTTCTAACTTCTTTGTCAAACCTGGATACCACGTACCAGATTTGTAGTTACAGGCATGAAACTTAATGGTTTGCACGGGTTGCCGACAGCTTCTGTAATGAGCCTCTCCTTGCTGCTTTTTAGCCTGTTTCCAAGCGTCATGAGCATCAAAAATAGCGTTTTCTCTTGGATGATTAGGAGTGGCTTTTATCCAATCAGGTAAGTTGGAATTCATTACGCTATCTCGCAACGAATAGGCGCTTAGGCTGGGGTTGTTTTTAAGTATAGATATTGCTTTGTTGTAGCAATATCTGGCAGCAGCCAACCATTGTTTCCAGGTTTTATGCAACTCAGCTTCGGGATACACCCGAATTTTAAGCGTCTTATTTGGAGCTAGCTTTTTGGTCTTGTGTCTCGGTGCCTTCTTGTACGAGTTCTTTGATTTGCTTGGCGTGTTTTCTAAGGGAATAGAGTCTACTGGAGAAACTATGCAAGATGGCGATGATATCGGCAACAAGCTCTTGGTCGTCCTCTCGACTATCTTGGTTGAGAACCACGATTTTGCTGTCATGGATTTCACACAACCATTCAATGAGGTCGAACCCGAACCGAGCAAGTCTGTCTTTGTGGGCAACCACAATAACTTTGACATCTCCTTTGAGAACTCGTCCCAGAAGGGAGAGCAGTCCTTTCCGCCTAAGATTGAGTCCTCCTGCCACTTCCTTAATAACTTCTGCGCTTGGGTAGAGCGTTGATAGTCGCTCAACTTGTCGATGGAGGTCGCCAAGTTGAGGTCGGGTAGAGACGCGAGCATAGATAACAGTGGCACGTCTTCTTCCGTCTTCTGATTCTTCTTTAATGAACTTTTCGATGTCATATCGCCGTTGTCCTGATGGCGTTTTGACCCTGTTGATTTTACATAAGAGCTTCCCATCGCCTGATGGTTCGGAGGCAAACCCAAGCGAGTGTTAGCTGCTTCATTAGGTTTGACAAATTTTGGCATAAGCTGATTATTTCAGCTTATGTGCTTATTGTCCATTATTGTCCAGTAAATTAACGACTAGAGGAGTACCGATCGCCCGGTATGGCAATGGCTGACATCGGTGCTCTGCTAAAATTGGCGCGGACGTTTGATGTGTCGATCGAAGAATTGTTGGATTTTGTCGAACAACAGTAACAAATTACACTTAAAATAAACCAGCGCTACCAGCGCCAACCAGTTCGACCTCGCAGGGACGATCGACTGTGGGCCCAAGTAACAAATGCGAGAGTTGGCGGATGGGACGGGGCGAGGTCAGAAAGAGATGATATACTCTCAGCGGCAATTGTAGCTGTCCGATCGCCCATATCGGTCTACAATTTGTAACGTTGAGCCTTATTGAAGTGCAGGAGTGGAGCTGGCTTGGATAACGCTAGTCTGTCAAGAAAACCCGCGCAAGCCTCGGAGCTTGTCGCCGACGAAATTCCAGAAGCAGTGCGAGATCACCCATACCCAGAAGCAGGGCAGAGTCAGTCTAAGAAAAAAGGGCTGATTTGGAAACTGCTAGGGTTGGCCGCATTAGCCTTTGGGGTCAGCATCTGGCTGCACCTCAACTTTAACTTGTTCCCAGCCACCAGTCAGGCAGAGCAAACTCAACAAGACTCAGCGCCGACAAGTTCCGCGTCTCCGTCTGTCGCGAGTCCAGCTACCACTCCAAAAGTCCCCGCAATCCCAGAAAACCTGCTGGGACACTTGCCGTACCCAGAAGCACCAGCCAAAGACTTGGTAAGCGTCACCTCCGACGGTAGCGTCAAACTCCGCACCTCAGCAGCAGCAAAATATCAGGAAATGGCCAACGCCGCAGCGGCATCAGGCATCTATTTCGCTCCCATATCCGGCTTTCGCTCCCTGCAAGACCAACAGCACGTATTTTTTGACGTGAAAGCCGAACGCAGGCAAAACGCCAGCAAGCGAGCCGAAGTCAGCGCTCCTCCAGGTTACAGCGAACACCACACCGGTTATGCGATCGACATCGGCGACGGCAGCGCCCCGGAACACAACCTCAGCCCCAGTTTTGAAAATACCGAAGCATTCAAGTGGTTAGAAGCCAACGCCGTCGCCTTCAGCTTTGAAATGTCCTTCCCCAAAAACAATCGCCAAGGCGTCAGTTACGAGCCTTGGCATTGGCGGTTTGTGGGCGACAAGCAAAGCCTCGAAACTTTCTACAAAGCTCATTCCATGAAAAAGTAGAAGTCTGTTGACAGTTGACAGTTGTCAGTTGACAGTTGACAGTTGACAGTTGACAGTTGTCGGTTGACAGTTGTCAGAAGGAAGGCACTACACGGATACAAGGATAATAGACTCTCCCACTCCCCCACACACTCTCCCCCTATCCCACATTCCCCCACTCCCCCACTTCGTTGAGCCAAACTCGTGATTGCAATCTATCCAGGCAGCTTTGACCCCATTACCTTCGGTCACGCAGACATTATCGAGCGGGGATCTAAACTTTTTGACCGGGTAATTGTTACCGTAGTCAGAAACCCCAGCAAAACCCCTCTCTTCACCGTAGAGGAACGGATCGAGCAGATCCGGCGCTCTACCCAACACTTGCCAAATGTAGAAGTAGACAGTTTTGAGGGTTTGACAGTAAACTATGCTAAGATTCGACAAGCCAAAGTGCTGCTGCGGGGGCTCCGGGTATTAACAGATTTTGAAATGGAACTCCAGATGGCCCACACCAATAAAACCCTTCTGGGTGAAATTGAAACAGTTTTTTTGGCAACTTCTAACGAGTACAGCTTTTTAAGTAGTAGTGTAGTTAAAGAAATAGCCAAGTTTGGTGGCTCCGTAGATCATCTTGTTCCGAAACACGTCGCCCTAGATATTTACAAATGTTACGCCAGCAGGAACCAACTCGCATCGAACCCGACATTACCGGCCTCGGCACTGAGAACGAATCACCTCAGAACACAGCCGTCTTCGGAGATCCCACCCGAACCGCAGGAGTAGACATCCAGCGGGAATTGAACAGGCTTGAGGAAATTGTTCTCGACAGCCCGCGAATTCCTATGACCAGACGCACTCTGGTGGATGAAGAACAGTTGCTCGATCAGTTAGACTTGGTGAGGCTAAATTTGCCGATCGCCTTTCAGGAAGCCGAGACGATCATCCGGCACAAGGACGACTTGCTTCAAGAGGCGGAACTTTACGCTCAGGAAGTGATTGAAGCAGCAGAACAGAGAGCAGCAGAAATTTTAAACGATATGGGCCTGCTCCAGCAGGCGAAGATAGAGGCAGATCAGTTGCGGCAGCAAGTTTTGCTCGACTGCGAGGCAATTCAGCAGGCCACGCTGGCGGAAGTCGAACAAATTCGCTACCAGGCTCAAGAGGAATTGGAAGAGATGAGAGTCAGGGCGATGGCTGAATGCGAGGAAATTCAAAACGGAGCCGATGATTATGCCGACCAAGTGCTCGATAATATCGAGCACAAGTTAAGCGATATGCTGCGCGTGATCCGCAACGGGCGCGAGCAGTTGGATAGTGTTTCTGCGTCGCACATCCATCACAACAACGGTTAGCCAATAGTGAACTCATTGCTTGAACATTTCTAAAAGTCTACCTAATTTAGGTAGATTTTTTTTCGCAATAGTCTCTATAGTCTTTCTTCCTCAATCCCCGCACTCGGTGACTTATTTTGGCAGACATAAGTTTTGTGAAGATTGGAGCAAGTATAAAATTTTATGCTATTGTAATCCTCATACCAAATCCGGCTTAAAAACCCTCTTTATCTCTTAGTCCCCCTTTGCTCGGACTTCGTTTGACTCTATGCAGCGGTTTCAACCGCCGAATGATAAAAGGGGTAGCAAACCGGGATTGGGTATCAGACAAAAAATTCCTAACTTGATTCTAATTTTTACAATCTAATTTTTACCATGCAAAAAGTTTCTAATCGGTTCGCTGAATTTGATTTGATCCGAGCTTTAGCGATCGTCAGTGTTGTGATTACTCATGCTGGGTTCTTCGCATTTCGCGATCGCAGAATTTTATTTGTGGCGATCGATACATTGCAACTATTTTGCGTACCTGCATTTTTACTGTTGAGCGGTTTTTTTCTCACCAACAAACTGGAAAATCAAAATAATCCCGCACTGGTAGTCAAAAAAAGACTGTCCAAAATTATACCCCCTTATCTGTTTTGGTCAGTAGCTTTGTACATCTTAAATAATTTGGGAGAAATCCAAAAATTTGATTTACTTTCATTACTCAGAGATATCTTGACGGGTTCAGTGCTGCCTCCCTATTACTTCATCGTTGTGATTGTTCAATGCTACGGCTGGTGGTGGCTTCTCGTGAAATTAAGATTTTTACAACCCCGAAAAGTTTTGGCTTTGGGCTTAACAATTCAAGCAATTTTTACAATCTTCTTCTACTTAACCGCTTTCCAATACATATCAATACCTCTACCTTTGATGGAGCGCTGGATTTTCAGTTGGATTTTGCCATTTTCAACTGGTCTATTTTTGGGCGGCTCGTATGACAGAATTCAACCCGTTCTCGAACGGAAAAAAATGCAAATTTTAGGGGCAACGATACTTTTTTATCTAGCGAGCATTTGGGAATATTACCTGATAAGTGGAGTGAATTCGGAGGGATGGTTTCTCCGCTCGTTTTTTAAACTATCTGCTCAAGGATACGCAATTTTGTTCGTATTATCGATCCTCGCATTTTCTAAGAGTATCGCACTTCCCAGTAGAGTATCGGGGTTAGTCAAAATATTGGCCGCTTACTCATTCCCTATATATCTCCTGGATTCGACAGTAGTGAGATATGTGGCGTTAGTGTTTTATAAGTTTATTGACCCCGTACATCCGCTGCTGAAGCTCGGCTTTTTAGTGACAGGCACTTTGTTCGGTTGTTGGGCGATTATTTACCTGTTGCAGAAAGTTTTGCCAAAAAATTACAGCCAGTACATTCTGGGAATTTAATCTGATTTTGTGTGTCAGCGGATGTCTTCATAAAACTGCTTGAGATACCTTGGGGAAACGCCAAAACCCCACAAAAAACCAATCGAAAGATAGATCGCAATAGCTTTAAATTCGCCCCAATTCGCAACTCGACGATCGCTACTTTCCACTACCCGATTGACTAACTTAAGTCTCCCCCGTCGCACTAACTTCAAACACAAATCCGCTTCCTCCATAATTGGCAGCGCAGCATCGAAACCCTCGCATTCCCAAAAATCGGTACGGCGGCAAAAAATAACTTGGTCGCCAAACAGCAGGCGCAATCCTTTGAAAAATAAATGAGGTCGAAATAACAGCGGCGCGTAATAAGTTTTCAGGTAATTGTGGAGGGAAAAACCCCATCTTGTTTGCTGCGAACCAGCCATCAGGGAGATAAACCCGCCGCCGGAAATTTCGGCATCGGACAATGTTTTCTGGATGACCGCTACAATGTCGTCGGGAACTAAAGTATCGGCGTGGAGAAAGCACAGAATTTCACCGGTGGCGACTTGAGCACCTAAGTTCATTTGCAGGGATCGTCCGGCTATACTGCTAGAAATAACGCGGATGCCGGCGGAAAGTGCGATCGCCACTGTTTCGTCTTGACTGCCGCCGTCTACCACCAACACCTCCCAAGCGGGAGGATTAAGGATGCTGAGTTGGCGGAGGGTGCGTTGCAGACAAGTCGCTTCGTTGAGGGCTGGGATGATAATAGAAACGCGATCCATCTGGTTGAAAGTTATGCCAGAGCTATTATAATAAAAAACTGTGGCGATTCACAACTAACGATAAAATAGAACTTACGCGCGCGGATTCAGAAACCCGGTGTCTGCCTGCGAACTCGTCACGAAACCTCATAATTTTAACAAAAATTAGGTTGAGGGGCGTCCTATAAAATCAAGCCAAAGTGCAATCGCCCTCTATATTTTCCCCTAAGCAGGACTGAGAAAATCGTGCATAAAACAGAAGTAAAAAATGATTTAGAATTTTATGAGGAAAATGCCGACAATTGGTGGGACGAAAATGCTAAAATTTATGCCTTATACCATCTAAACAAACCCAGATTTGAGTTTTTCGACAGACACGCGACTAATTGGCAAGGGCTGAAAACCTTAGATGTCGGGTGCGGCGGCGGCTTTTCTTGCGAGTTTATGGCCCAGAGAGGTGCTATTGTTTCTGGAATAGATCGATCGGACAAATGTATTGTAGCCGCTCAAAATCACGCAGTTACCAGCGGTTTTGAGATTGACTACAGGCAAGGTTTTGCCGAAAATATGCCCTACGACGACAATACCTTTGATGTTGTAATCTGCGTGGATGTTTTGGAACACGTGGCCGATTACAAAAAAGTTGTGTCTGAGGTTCACAGGATTCTAAAGCCTGGGGGACTGTTCTTTTTTGATACAATCAACCGAACTTTTTCTTCGCAAATTGTGATGATTGGGCTGATGGAAAATATTTTGCAGGAGATTAGGCGGGGCGTTCACGATTGGGAAAAATTTATTACCCCGGAGGAACTATCTGTGGTAATGCAGGATATTGGTTTTGGCAAGATTGAAATTAAAGGTTTTGATATGTTTGGCGAAATTGGCGCTATGTTAGCCACAATGCACGGGTTTTGGGAAGATTTTACACGCGGAAAGCAGGTGTTTCCTTCGGCGGGTATTTTCAAACAAGTATCTCAAACTCTAACCTCTAATCTAGCTAACTATATGGATTACAAAAAGTCGGGGTTGTTTAAAATCAAAATTAATGAGGATCAGTCGATTATGTATGTTGGCGTTGGGGCGAAGAATTAGTCAGTTAATTGTTAACTGTTGTCATTAGGGGCGAGTGGAAGACGGATTTTTGCGATCGACAAATCCGGCTAAAGCCCGCCTCTATTGCATTTTTTAGGGTACGCACGCAGCGGTACACCTTATCCTGTTGAGTGCAATACAGATATTCCGTAGGGACACGGCACGACGCCGTATCCTTACTCTATTGCGGGCAAGTGAGAATTGCTATATTGGCGATCGCACTACAAACGTATTTTCAAGAAGTAACTGCAAATAATTACCAACTATTTTTTACGTTAAGCCCTGGCGCTGCGCTGTCTGAACATCCAAAAACACCGCCCCGTGTGAATTTGGGGCTGCTTGTGCTGAGTGTAAACCGAGTTTGACAGCCTTGTGTAACAAATCTTAATGTTTTCCTCTTGACAATTTATCTAAATTGCATGGTAGCTTATTGAATATTAATTGCAATAAGTGCCGGAAGTTAATAGTACCTGGAGGTCAATCACCGTGACAGCAGCAATAGTTTCCGCATCCGCCGATCGAATCAGCGACGGACAACCCGCCGACAGCCAAAAACTGATGAGTTTGGGTAAAAATTCCGAAATACCTGACCTCGATAACTCCAAAGATGTAACCCTCGCCGTCTTAGAAGGAGGGGGAACTCTCACGGTGTGCGATCGAACAGTCACTTTAAAACCCGGAGTATTTGTGTTTGTACCCGCCGGCATCCCGCGCAGTCTAAAAGTACAAACGACGCTGAATCTGTTACTAATTGACTGCGAAGCAGACCCCGATATGAGCGAGTCCGCTTGGTTGATGAATTTTCAAATTTAACCCAATGAAAAAACAGTGTCCTTGCTGTCTTGACTCCCTGATTTCTCAGGTTTGCCACAATCGCGTCTACTGTTTTTGCATGAATTGCAGGCAGGAAATGCCAAATCCTGAATCAAAAAAAATAAATCTCAAACCCTGTCAAGTTTCACCTTCGGAGTAACAATGTCGAAATCAATTGGTCTTTTCTACGGAACTACAACTGGCAAAACAGAGTCTGTCGCTGAAATGATTCGGGATGAATTTGGTGGCGATATCGTGACTTTGCACGAGATAGGCAGCATTGAAAATGATGATTTTGCTGAATATGAATGTCTGATTATCGCCTGTCCAACCTGGAATATCGGCGAACTGCAAAGCGACTGGGAAGGCTTTTTCTCAGAACTTGATGATATTGATTTTAGCGGCAAAAAAGTAGCTTATTTGGGAACTGGCGACCAAGAAGGATACCCGGATAATTTTATGGATGCAATGGGGATTTTGGCTGAGAAAATCACGGAACTGGGCGGCGAAACAGTCGGTTATTGGCCGGTAGACGGCTATGATTTTAATGAATCTAAAGCAGTAGTTAATGGCAAATTTTTGGGTCTTGCGATCGATGAAGACAACCAATCCGATCTGACGGAAGCACGGGTAAAATCTTGGGTATCTCAACTCAAGACAGAATTTGGGATCGAGGATTAATGGTGGGCGGGTTTTGCAATTACTCGTTACCAGGATCGGCCTGGTAACGCAGATCGGGGGGCTCTGCCTCCAATTTTACTCCGCGAGGCAAAGCCTTTGGATATCGGTTCCCAAGAATAGCCTGGGAACCAGTTAAAATTATTAATAGCTCCATTTCCCACTTGAAAGTGATGAGATATACTTCAGATGATGTGCTGTGGCTAAGTGCCAGTCCGAGTTTGCAATTATTCGATCTTTCTCTCCTTAACTACTTAAATCAGTCAGTACCAATACAAATATGGGAATACGAACAAACGCAAGATGAAGCGTGTTCTTTAGATGTCGCCGTTGAGCTACTACATCACTATTTGAAAGCGCGGAATCGCCCAATTCATCTAATCGGTCACAGTACCAGCGGACTAATTGGTTTAATGTATGCCCGCCGCTATCCTCACAAAGTCAGCTCTTTGGGACTGTTAGCTGTCGGCTTGCCATCTGCTATTAATTGGCAAGCTCATTACTATACACATCTTTCTGCTTTTTCCTGGAGTCGCGAACAAATTTTAACTCAAATGGTTGGCGATATGCTGGGAGAACAAAATCAGTATATCAATCAAAGATTTGTATCATATTTTGAAAAAGATTTAGCACTTTCGCCTTCGCCTCACTCGTTATTTAGTACGACCAATTTATCCGATGAGGGGGTAGAAGTACCTTTGTTGTTATGCAGTAGCAAGACAGACTTTGTAGTATCCCCTATTGTCATGCGCCGCTGGCTTAAGTTTCTGAAAAAAGGATCTCGACTTTGGGAATGTAAAGAGGGTAGGCATTTTTTTCACCACTTCTATCCAGAACAATTGGGCGAAAAAATACTGGATTTTTGGCTGTCTCTACACAGCCCGCAAGCAATTTTAACTTTTAAATTTTAGGTCGCAATTGCTATTCCCTGTTCAATTGACACCGAAAATTTCTGTGGCCAAGACTAGATAAATCTCGGAAATTTCGGGCCATTTTTGCAGACCTGCTTCTACTGTTTGGCCGCAGTTCCCCCAGTTTATTCTGCCAATTTTAGTTGGTAGGGTTTTGAGGGATGGAGTTTGAGTTATCATCAGTTTATTTGTGAGATTTTAGAATAAGTGTAAAAAATATTTAACATATGTTCAGATGTGTGAGTAAATGGTATGCTAATTTTATTGGATTTGTCAATTAGTTTTTTTGAATGAAACGCAGAGGCGTTCTTGATGCAGAGGAAGGTAATAGGAGATTAAAAAGGAATTATTGGCAACGATTATAAAATATTTTAACATCCGGTTAACAAACTCAGCCTTAGCGGGGGCTGAGGGATACTGAGTATCGATCGAATTTTAATGACTCGCCCCAACTCCTCAAATAGCGATCGAGCAAGCATATATACTTAAATGTTAGGGCGGACAGAGTGGCATCGCCCCTACCGATTCACAATTTATCAAGAATTATGCCAGCAAGTTTTCTGCCAAAGTCGATCGCACAACTCACAGAATCTACCTCAATTGCCTTAGCCCAAAGCATTCAACGAGAGGCAATTACAACTCCCCTATCTTCTGGGCCAATTGCCACAACCTACGTGCGACAAGGCAGCGGCAACACACCGATTTTGCTAATTCACGGCTTCGACAGTTCCTTGTTTGAATTCCGCCGCCTGTTGCCGCTGCTAGCTGCCGAAAATGAAACTTGGGCGGTTGATTTGTTGGGTTTTGGCTTTACAGAAAGATCGGCAGGTTTGGCATTCAGCGCGAGGGCAATTGAAAGTCACCTTTATTATTTTTGGAAAACGCTAATTTCGCAGCCTGTAATCTTAGTCGGTGCTTCAATGGGAGGTGCTGCCGCAATTGATTTCACTCTCAATTATCCCGAAGCTGTAAAACAATTAGTGTTAATAGATAGCGCAGGTTTTGCCATCAGTTCTAATAAGGGAAAGTTTTTAATTCCTCCTTTAGGATATCTGGCAACTTCATTTTTACGCAATCCCAAAATTCGCCAGCGAATTAGCGTCAATGCTTATTTCGATAAAAATTTGGCTTCTCTAGACGCTCAAACTTGTGCTGCTTTACATTTGGAAATGCCCAACTGGAATCAAGCTTTAATTGCGTTTACCAAAAGCGGCGGTTACGGTGGTTTTGGGGAAAAATTATCGCAAATTCAGCAGCAGACGCTGATTTTGTGGGGAAAACAAGACCGGATTTTGGGGACGGCGGATGCGGAAAAGTTTGCAAGGGCGATCGCAAATTCTCAACTAATTTGGATACCCGACTGCGGGCACGTTCCCCACTTAGAAAAGCCACAGACTACCGCGCAGCATATTTTAGAATTCATCACAAAAAGCGGACTCACGCAAAAAAATTAAACCTAGGGTGCGCTGCGGCGCACCTTACATATATGTTTTCCCTTGCACATTGGTATACTTTGAGTTCAAATAGACCGGTTTCAAACTTTCGGCAAATACTTTTGTACTATCGTCCATCCTGTAAGCAACACAGTCACAAATCCCCCAAACAAGGCCACATTAGTGCCGATGTGGAGGGGACGCGCCCAAGGATGTTTAGGGCCAATTTGCAGCCCGCTTCCAACAGAAACCAACACCAAAGCCACAACAGCTAACCCCGCCGGTAAATGAGCCGAGTGACCCAAATTGCCGTAGTATCCTAGCGTACCGACTACACCAATTCCCAGCAGTAAAATTACCAAAGTCGCCATCCCCGCACCAGTGGCTAAATGAAAGGGACGCAGCCATTTTGGGCGCGGTTGTTTGGTACTCCTAGCGGCAAACATCCACGTTCCAGTAACGGCCAGCAACAGGTAAGCCAACAGGGAAACACCCATTGACCAAGCCGCTATTTTCCACAACCACAAGAAAGAAGGCAGATTCATCGGTTGCATCCCTAATTAGGATTTTCCACAAAAGGTTTCTTTCCGATTTTACCTGCACTTGAAAGCAAAAATGAATTATTTTGAGAGAAAGTGCGATCGGACTATCCACAGATTGCATCAGTCTTACCTTGAAGTCAAACCCACTTTCTCCGATACTCAGCTTAATTTACGCTAGAGATTTGTGGCTCACCTTTTTAGGAGCCACCTTTCCATTCTAGCTGGCTGGTTTTGCTCTCCATGAAAGGCATTTTATAAAACCCTAATTTTTGTTCTAAGATTAATCGGAAAAAAGGCAGACCTTCAATCAAATATCTTTTCCACAACCTTCTCGGTTCACTTAACAGTCGGTACGCCCATTCTATGCCGACTTCGCTCATCCATTTGGGAGCTCTGGCTTTGGAACCAGCTTCAAAATCAATGGTTGCACCTATCCCTAAGAAAATTTTGACGTGTGTAAATTTGCTCCTGTATTTAACCAGCCACTTCTCTTGCTTGGGGGACCCCACCCCTATTGCCAGAACTGTCGCTCCTGATTTATTGATCGCGTCAATTATTGTTTCACATTCTTCCTCATTTTTTTCAAAGCCAAAAGAAGGAGAAAGTGCTTCAACCACTATTTCTCTACCAATTTTTTGGTTAATTTTTTCCTGGGCTTTCCTAGCAATACCTTCAGCAGCTCCTAGCAAAAATATTTTAATCTTCTCGTTATCTTTGTGATACATATAAAATGCAGGAAACAAATCCGAACCTGAAATTTTTTCTTTGAGAGGAGTACCCAAAAACTTCGAGGCATACATCAATATTTGACTGTCGCAGACTCTATAACTAGATTTATTGTAAGCTTCATAGAAGTCGCGGTCATACTGCAACTTAATCAAGTGGTCTACATTTGGCGTAAATACAACACCGCCTTCGCAGTCGAGTTTTTCAAACAACTCTGTTATTGAGAAGTTATCTATCGAGACATTCAATAAATTAACTGTTTTCATTTATGATGCCCTTGCCGCTTTAGATTAATAAACTACAACTCAAACTATTATAACCCACAATACAGTTTCGGGTTTTAACTACTTGGGGGCTTCAGTGAACATACTTTTCTCAGTATATCCTCCTAGACCCTACCTGTCTACTCAGGATTTTTAAAGATTATGTAAAGAATCAGCTCGTTTTAGAAAAAGTGTATAAAGCGAATTTTTAAGTTTACAACTCGCAACACAGTTTTAATAAAAAAGCCATCCCGTGCTCATACTTGTTGAAGCATGGCAACTGAATGTAAAAAAGAGTTTATGAGATTAAAATTTTAGCCTAGTGAGAAATATCTCGCAACTTCCGAACTTGATTTCATGCAAAAATGGTAGATTTTTTAGTTGTTGTCTCCACGGAAGGCAAGATAGTGTCAAGCTTGAAGTGAAGCGGCGATCGCATTCCTGAAAATCATCCTAATTTTTGCTGAACCAGCGACTGTCTTCTTGGTGGCGAACTGGTTTTCTTGGGCTTAAGACTTTCTGGAGCTTTTAAGACCAGACCCGATATTGCTCCAGCAATCAGCGCAAAAATCGGGTTAGTCATAGCGTTCAAAACACAGTCAAACACGTACATAGTTAAGGCTACTCCCAGGGCGGCAGCGGGCGCTACTTTGGGATTAGACCAGGTTCTGGCGGGATACTTCACGCAAAAGACGATAACAGGAAGTAACAATGAAGAAAATAAACTAACTAAACCGACTACACCGTGGACGCCAAATGCAATAATCCATAAGCTGTCGGTGACTGAGATATCTTGACCCCACTCGCTATACACACGGTTCCCGCCGGAATCGCCCCAGCCAAAAAGAAAGCTTTGCCGCGCTTTTTCCCCCAAAATCTCTTCCATGTCAAATCTAAACTTCAAAGAGCCGGCTCGTTCTTCGCCAAATATTTGAGTGATGAAGCCAATCACGTCTTTGCTAGAAAATTGACCCGATGCAGCTATGTACAGATAAAACACTATATATCCAATTATGAATAGTAGGGGCAAAGAGGTGCGAAACCACTTGGCAGAGAATAATACGATCAACGCGAATACAAATAAACTGTAGGCGCCAGTCGAACGGCACAGGAAAAAAGCGATAGTTAATATAATTGCTAAAGTCTTGATGTTACGCCCCATAAACTTTTTGAGCGTCCCTGTTTGCCAAAGCCAAACTGCAATTAAGGCGGCTGTCATCATCCACAGCCCCACCATCAAACCGTGCTGCATAAACACTACTGGTCTCCACCCCCCCAAACGCCTTGCTTGACCCCAGTCCTCAAAGGCATTGACGCCGTAAACCATTTGGTGCAGAGTTGGGCCCTTAACCCCTTCAATTAAAGTAAAAGGGATGTAGGCTAACCCACCTGCAAAAATCCCGATCGCCAATTGTCGCAGCCCGTCTAAACTACCCACATACAAGCGTCCTAAAAAATAAGGCAGACCCCAAGCAACGATTTGGTTGAGAGTCGGAGAAATCGGGCTGCCACCATTACTAAGTTGTGAAACGATTGGGCACAAACAGTAAATTACCATTGGCACGTCCAGCCAACCGGGCTTAAAAGAGGTGATGCGCGAAGTATCGTAGATAAGAGTCCCCAGCAAAATGCCGTAGCAAGCTGCGGAGATTTTGGTATACGCTGGCAATAGGGGGATGGGATAAGAAGCTTGCGGTAAAAACAGCCACGCTGCCACAAAACTTATAATTACCGCCCGCTGAGCCGGAAACCTCACAAACAGGTAAAAAACGACTGGAATAAAGCCGAACATAGCAACTGGGATTAATGCAACCATAGGTCTTTTTTGGCAGTAAAATTGTAGAAAGACAACTCAAATTGCCCGATAAAAATTGTCGCTTAAACGATCGCCCAACCCCAATCTTTTAAATCAACCTCAATTTTACGTCTTGTTCGTTAATTGTGCCTGACGTTCCAAAGCAGTGTATAGTGCCGCCTCGAAGAGATTAGTTGCATCCTCCCAAGAATAATTTATTACCGTCTCCAAAGCAGTCTCGGACATTGCGCGCCATTCGGCATCAGGCAAGTGACAAATCTGCTCGATCGCTTTTGCCATATCCTCTGGGTCTTCTGGCTTGACAAGTATGCCACCCCCGCCAGCAAGTAGTTCCGGAGCCGCACCAGCTGGAGTGCCGATGACTGGAGTGCCGCAAGCCATAGCTTCTAAAATTGGCAAGCCGAAGCCTTCGGAGCTGCTGGCAAACAGCCAAGCATCGCATTTGCTGTAAAATTCTTTTAGTTGGTCTTGAGTAGGTGCTTTATTATACTCAGTACCAGGCGGCAGAAAATTGGGAGGAGGAGTATCGCCGGAACCAAAGGCAACTAAACGAAGGTTAGGATTTTTTTCAGCAGCTATTGAGAAAGCTTTCAGGGCCAGAGCGCAGCCTTTCCAAGGAGTTGTAGTATAGTACATCCCGACTGTGGGAACTAATTGCTTGCCTCGCGGCTGCTTCGCTCGCGACTGGGGGTCGTAAAACTGTTTGGTGTCCACGCTGGGAGGGACGAGAGATACAGACAAATCGCCGTATTTATTCCGAGCTATGTCGGCCAGCCACTGGGCCACAGCGATTTTGTGCATCGGCAGCAGCCAAGTTGCCTCTACTCGACCTTTTGGTACGTAGTCAAAAGCCTCATAATGTTGGAGAAAATATACTTTCGTTCCTTTGCTGGGAGAGAGTTTTGCCACCCACTCGGCAGTTTCCCACCAAGTAGCCATGACAATATCGGCATCAGGTACGTCCACATCGGTAATTGGGCGGTTGGTTTCGAGAACTCGACTTTCGACCTCCACTTTATCAAAGTGAGACTTTGGTGTCTTGGGAGGGGACTCCCAACCCCTACCCCTCAGCAACGAGCGCAATTGTTGGATCAAAGCCGGTTGCCACGGGGGTTGAGAGACGATAAATATTTTGTGTCCTCGCTTTTGCAGCAGTTCTGTGTAAATAGATAACACCCTCATGCCACCTGTAAGACTAAGGGTAGGAAGGACAAAAGTAATTTTCATGAGTAGATGCTGAAGATGGATACTGGTTAAAACTCCTCCATAACAGCAAGTTCGCACTTACCAGCCTCTTTTGGCTTTTCTGCAGGGTGCGGGTGTCTGCAGGAGGGATCGTCACTTGATAGTCAAGCCGATCTTACTTTGTCGTCAGGGACTTTTCCCAATTACAAATGGGCAGATGTTTGACGACAAGACAAGTTTAACCTGTAACGGAGCCAGCCTTAAAACCTCCGTTGCCCTCTGGTTCAGATTTTGGCATCAATATATAACCAGTATTCCCTCGTCGCTGCAGTCAGAATTCGTCTCTAGACTGCTGGGTAGAAAACAGGATATGGGCGATTTTAGTTTTGGCAGAAGCACCCCACCAAACGATATTGAGTTTCTGCTGAGAATCCCGCCCCACAGCGAGTGGCTAGCGCAGAATTTCAAATGGCTGCAGTTAGCAAACCGGAATTGGTGGGTTTGCCACTACTGGGTCGGCATAGGGAGAAAAGGAATCTATGTTAACCTCGCGCTGCTTAGATTTCTCTACAGCAACTTTCAATGCCGCTTCAAAATGAGCCGCGGCATCATCCCAAGTATAATTGTTCACCTTGGCATAGGCGGCTTCGGACATGGCTTGCCACTTGGAATTTGGCATCTGACAGATACGCTCTATGGCTTTTGCCATTTCTTCGGGATCTTCTGGTCTTACAAGTATGCCAGTACCGCCGCTCAAAATTTCAGGAGCAGCGCCTGCGGGGGTACTGATGACGGGAGTGCGGCACGCCATCGCTTCAATAATGGGCAAGCCAAAGCCTTCTGAGCGGCTCGCCAGCAGCCAAGCATCGCATTTGCTGTAATAGTCTTTGATTTTGTCTTGGTCGGGTTGAATTACATACTCAGCATTGGCCGGTAAGGGCAATTCCGAGGAGGGGGCCCCTGTACCGAAGGCAACCAAACGCAGGTTGGGGATCTTTTCTGCTGCTAGGGAAAAAGCTTTGAGGGCGATGTCGGTTCCTTTCCAGTAGATTGTAGAGTACATTATGCCAACTGTAGGAACCGATTGTTTGTTGCGAGGACAGGCGTAAAATTGCTTGGTGTCCACGGTAGGAGGAGCTAAGGAAACTTGGTCATCGCCATATTTAGTCCAAGCTAGGTTAACTAACCACTGAGAGATCGTAATTTTGTGCATGGGCAGCATCCAGGTTGCTTCTACTCTACCTTGAGGTAGATAGTCAAAAACTTCGTGGTGCTGGATAAAATAAGCTTTGGCTCCTTTGCTGGGAGAGAGTTTGGCTACCCACTCGGCGGTTTCCCACCAGGTTGCAACTACTACGTCAGCATCAGGTACATCTTTGTCTTCTACCGGGCGGTAGTGATCGGTAATTTTGTGTTCTACACCTAAGTTATCGAAAAATGAGGGTTCGTTTTCAGGTGGGGAAATCCAACCGCGTCCCCGCAGCAGCGACTTGACTTGCTGGCGCATACTCGGTTGGGGGTGGGGTAGAGAGATGACGAACACGGAGTGTCCTCGCTTTCTCAAACGTTCTGCGAAAATAGATATTACTCGTATTCCACCAGTCAGAGACAGAGTAGGAAGAACAAAGGTGATTTTCATTTTTAAGTCCCGCTGAAGACTCCGGCTCGCGTACGACGCTGCTACCAGCGCTGATTTTAGAGCCCTAAAGGAAAGAGGGGCGGGTGAATATTAATTACCGCTTTCCTGGTGTTTACATAGAATCTAACCGAGTGACTGTTCGCAACACCCCAATATCTATCTACCAAAACTTCGCTGTCATTGCAATGATAATAACGATGGATGCGATCGCGAAACAGTTCCTATAGGGATAAGTGGCCGAGCAGCGAAATTTCTTCCCTAAGATGGATACCTCATCAAGTAGGAGCTTTGTTCGCCACAAACACCAAGCTAGACAACACCCTCTGTTAAACATAACATCATTTACTATCCAACGGACAGGGATGTACGGGAAACCGAATATCAGCCAACTTTTAATGTGGGGATAAAGGTAGCATTAACAACAATACGCAGGATATTGACATCGCCTTTGGCCAAATTTTATACTGCATTCAAGAGGGAAATTCTTACCTTGAGAATGGTGATTTCCCCATCGATATAACACATCTAAATATCGATCGGTGGCTATGATTTTTTGGTAACTGTGGTGTCGGTATTGCTTGATACACTATCCTATTTTTTCAAGATTCAGAGATGGTGGTTTTCTCAGATACCTGCAGGGGCGCGATCGCCCGAATCAGCGTCGTGGACGCGCGAATGAGGGGAGAAACCCTGTTTTTCAAGCGATATCCCTCGCCCTCAGTTTTCGTATGTTCATGAAAAAACCTGGTTGATTCGTCCACTGTTTGAAAAAATAGGTTGCCCAATCGTGCTACAGAACATAGAGTTTCACCGATATAAATTTAATTAGCTGCCTGAGTTTTAAATTTGTTAATAAAAGGCGATCGCCTGAAAAATTTGCCACAAGAAACTGCCACTGCCGGGCAGAGTATATGTAGCGTTCCTGCCCAATTCCGGTCTAAGTAATTACCGTAACAAAACTTGAGCAGCAACTTATCAAATGACCCTATAAAGATCAAAGGAATACTCAAGGGGGATCGGCCTATATCGTGCAAACTTTGACTCCTAAGCAGTAGCAGCAGCTTCGTGGTATGTATGAAACGATTTCGCCTACAAAAAATTTGATGTTATGAAAGCATAATTTTTCCTAAGTAGGCAATTCCAGATGACAATCGGTGTGATCTTGGGGGCCGGGCCGCCGATGCTTGTAGCGATATGTTGGCCTGTTTTCATGCAGCTAAAATTATGCGATCGCAAGCAAAACCGAACCTAGAATTAAAAGCAAATGCCTTAACCGCAGGCATCTTCCTGTGGGAAGATATGAACGTTCGATTATTGCACAGCATCAGTCAATAGCCGAGTTCGGATATTGACTGATGCTGAAGAATGGATTAGTTTTAAAGTCAGCGATACTGGAATTGGAATGAATACAGAGCAAATTGAGAGAGTATTTCAAGCTTTTAGGCAAGCGGACGAGTCTACTACTCGCCGATACGGCGGTACGGGTTTGGGATTGGCAATCGCCCAGAAATTCTGTCAGATGATGGGGGGAGATATTATAGCAATCCTAAATCATTTGCATAATTATTGTAGGGGCAATCCGACCCCTACTCCCCGTGGTTGCCCGATAGATAGGGGGTAGGCACGGGGAGTAGGGGTAGCACTACCCCTACAAATTTATCTGAATCATTTAGGATTGCTA
Organism: Microcoleus sp. B13-B6; assembly: GCF_036705405.1. NCBI lineage: Bacteria > Bacillati > Cyanobacteriota > Cyanophyceae > Oscillatoriales > Microcoleaceae > Microcoleus > Microcoleus sp. B13-B6. The sequence continues at coordinate 40,157 of NZ_JAUBUJ010000012.1, read as the reverse complement.
TAGTCGGGAGAACGAGTTGGGAAAAGTGTCAATTTTTACTGTATAATTGCCGACGATACTCGCTGAAAAAGCAGCTAGTTAAAGAGGATTTGCCAACCAATAATTGCCAAGGCCAAATCTGCGATCGCGTGGCTGATATAACTCGACCAAAGCGAACGGTAAGTCACATAAGAGTGCGACCAAATTATCCCGGCGGCGAAGACAGCTAAGGAACCTAAGAGAACAGCCGGCCAGTCGCTGTAAGCTGCTATTACAAAAATGTGGTGGAGGCTGAAAAATAGCGAACTCAGAAATATTGCTTTTGTGCCCGGTATGAGAATCTGGCACTTGTTGCAGACAAACCACCGCCAAGTAAATTCTTCAATCAGCGAGTTAACTAGCACAAAATATGCTTCTACAATCAAGTAAATAGTAGGGCTGCTAATACCTAATTGGTACGATTTTTCTTTAGCAACTACAGGATCGATCCAGTGCTGGCCAAAAAGGCTATAGATACCCAGAATTACCGCAAACATGAATATTCCCCAAATAGATCCATCCAGCAATTCTTGGCGCTTGGGCAGGGATAAACGCAGCTTTTTGCGATCGACAAAAACAGACCACGCGATCGGAAAAACTAGCAACCAAACTTGACAAAAGACAGACAGTGTTTGTCCCCAGCTTCCAGGGGCAAGATACAAGGCTGCTATGATACCCATACTAGCCGCAGGGACAAGTAGTGTTAGAGCCAATAGTGCTGTTTTGCGATCGCCCATATCCAGCATTTTGCAGGCTTCCTTAAAAAATTGGATTGAGATCAAAGGAAAAAGCTTGGTGGCGGCGGACAGATTATACCACTTTCAATAAACAATGCAACTGTATGCCAAAATTCCCAACCCTTATTCAGTCAGTCATTCTCAATTTTTTAATCTAAAATGTAAAATCGTATGAGTTTTGTGCAGTTTACAAAAGTTGCGCTTATTTGTTGCCACGAAAAATATGCAGTTGCACAAAATTGAAGACTCCGCCGCTAAAGCTGTTCCAGTTGTAACAAAATCTTTATTCAAGCACAATTTGAGAATCTATTTGCATTTGTGGCTCTAAATACCATAATATAATCTAATCCCTAGTAGCTGTGTATTTTGGCTGAATGACGATCGCAATTGACTTTGGAACTAGCAACACAGTCGTCGCTCGCTGGAATCAAGCCCTCCAGCAGCCCGAAACTTTGAAATTACCGGGATTGTCGGCAATCTCGGCTCAAAATCCGCCCCTAATTCCCAGTTTACTCTACGTTGAGGACGCTGCTCAAAGTAAAGTCATACTCGGTCAGCAAGTCCGCGACAAAGGCCGGGATTTGAGTGGAGATTCTCGGTTTTTTCGCAATTTCAAGCGGGGAATTGGCACTTCTGTTCAGGGTTTTGTGCCAGAAGTTGACGGGCAACTAATTACTTTTGAACAAGTAGGTGAGTGGTTTTTGAGCCAAATTGTGAAATCAATTCGCGAACTGCCTTTGCCGATCGACTCTTTGATTTTTACAGTGCCTGTAGATAGTTTTGAAGCTTACCGCCATTGGTTGGGCAAAGTGTCTCAATCTCTGCAAGTAGAACAGGTGCGGATGGTGGACGAGCCTACGGCGGCTGCTTTGGGTTACGGTTTAGCCGATCGCGAAAATCTGTTAGTCATTGATTTCGGCGGCGGAACTCTAGACCTTTCTTTGGTGCGTTTGGACGCTTCCTCCGACAAAAAGCCACTCGGTTTTATTCTTAAGTGGGGCGAAAAGTTATTAGCTGAATCTTCAGCGCAAAAAACAAAAGTTGCCCGGGTTTTGGCTAAAGCCGGACAAAATTTAGGCGGTTCTGATATTGATAATTGGCTGGTTGACTATTTTGTGCAAACAAAAGGGCTGGCAAAATCTCCCATTACAACGAGATTGGCAGAACGGTTAAAGATTCAGTTGTCTTTAGTAAATCAGGCGGTTGAGGTTTATTTTGATGACGAAAATTTTGAGAGTTACGAATTAGAATTAGACCGAACTCGTTTTGAATCTATCCTCGCGGAACATCAGTTTTTTGACAAACTGGACGAGTGCATGAATCAAGTATTGCAGCAAGCGCGGCGCCAAGGCTTAGAAATTGGCGACATCGACGCAGTTTTGCTAGTTGGCGGTACTGTGCAAATTCCCGCTGTCGGGCGTTGGGTGCAGCAATATTTCGATCCTGCAAAAATTCGCTGCGACAAACCCTTTGAGGCGATCGCCCAAGGTGCTCTGCAACTGAGTCAAGGCATAGAAATCAAAGATTTTCTCTATCACAGTTACGGAATTCGCTACTGGAACCGCCGCGAAAATTGCCACAGTTGGCACAGTTTAATTAAATCTGGCCAGTCTTATCCGATGAGCGAACCAGTAGAATTAGTCTTGGGAGCTTCTTTAGAAAATCAGCCTAGTATAGAATTAATTATCGGCGAATTGGGAGCGGAAACTGGCGGCACGGAGATATATTTTGACGGCGACAGGCTAATTACTCGCCAACTCGCGGGTCAAACATCGGTACAGCCCCTAAATGATAAAGAAGGAGCACGCAGCATCGCTCAATTGACGCCGCCTGGGTATCCGGGGAGCGATCGCATAAAAGTTTTGTTCCGCGTGGACGCACAGCGCTTTTTGCGAATTACCGTGGAAGATTTGCTGACAAATGAAACTTTGTTAGAGGATAAACCCGTGGTGCAGCTAAGTTAAGAATAGGTTTTACAGGTAAGGTGCGCTTCGGCGCACCCTACTGATTGCGTTCAAAAAAAATTGTTAAAAGCAGATGAACTACAAACTAGAATGTCCACTCTCTCCAGAACTAGAAAAGTATCGCGACAGAATCGAAGCTACCATTAAACCTTACATCGAAATTCAAACCCAGAATAATGATGACGTTAATTGGTGGCAGAGTAAATTTGGGGGATTTCCTTATTTACCTAAAGGCTTTGAATATCCCAAAACTTGTGACGGTAAATATTTATTTTTGCTAGCGCAACTCAACTTTGATGAAATACCGCCTTTAGATGGTTTTCCCGATCGGGGGATTTTGCAGTTTTATATAGCCGACGATGAACCATATGGTTTAGAATTCGGCAATTCCGCCGATGTAGATAATCCCACAGTCGAAGACAGATTCAAAATAATGTATTTTCCTCAGCCAGACTTCAAAGTTGAAAACATCATTACCAATTATGATTTTTTGCCGGAACCCGAACTTTTTCCTATCTCAGGCTGTTGCAGCTTACAATTTACTAAAAAATATGCGCCGATTAGTACAAGTGATTACCAATGTACCGAAATTTTAGGCTCGGAAATTGATGAGTTATTTATGAATCATGAAATAGAGGATGAATACCTAAAAATAGCGTCTTTTTGTGGTCATAAAATAGGTGGTTATCCTGATTTTGTACAAAATGATGTTAGAGAATATAGCAGTAAATGCGATCGGGAACATAAGTCAGATATTCTTCTATTCCAAATGGATACCGATCGCAATGATACAGTAGATATCAAGTGGGGAGATATGGGTATAGGTAACTTTTTTATTAATGAATCAGCACTCAGACAATTAGATTTTAGTAAAGTTTTATACAATTGGGATTGTGGTTAATACCAATTATCTAAAGTCTTGCAACAATGATGAGTGTGGGTTTGTTTACGCTCACCCGCTCGTGTAAGGTGCGTCGCTCAAAGATTGTGGATATTCTTTAAGATTTTTGAGGGCGACGCACCCTACAGATACTGTTGCATGAGTTTTGAGAATTAGTATAAAAACAGCAGTAAAGTCAGCAAGCTAAAAAAAACCAGAACTGATGAACTCCGATCGAAGAAACCGGGTTTTTGACCGAATCTAGGGCTGTAACGCAGTATTTCGCAAAAAAACCCGGTTTCTGACCACCATAAGTTCTAATAATGTTCGACTATGCCCGATGCCCGATGCCCAATTCCCAATTCCCTAAACCTGAGATTTGTGCACCACCACGGGTGTGCCCACCGAGGCCCATTCAAATAGCCATTTAGCATGATTGACAGCTACATTTGTGCAGCCGTGAGTAACGGGATTGCCAAACAAATTGTGCCAGTAAGCGCCGTGAATTGCCATGCCTCCGTCGTAATACATTGTATAGGGAACGTCGGGCACGTCGTAGTCCGGCCCAGTCATTCTAGTAACGCGGTGTTTGGTTTCAACGGCAAAGGTTCCCGTGCGGGTGGGAGTCGATGATTTGCCGCTGGAAATAATCACCGCGTAAACGGGTGTATTTCCTTCCCAAGCTATTAACCTTTGTCTTGACAAATCTATTTCAATCCAGCGTTCGTTGGATTGCTGCAACAGCATAATTTTATTGGCAATTATGTTGTGCTGTTCGCTGGCAAATGCGGTCATTGAACCGCCGCAGAATGTAGCAAAAGTGAGGGCGCAGCCGGCACAGAAAGTTCCAGCGCGACGGAAGTAAGTTGAGTTGATAATGCTGTTCATTTCTCACACCTGGTACTATTTTAGATTTTAGATTTTAGATTTTAGATTGGCTTGTACTATTTTAGATTTTAGATTTGAAATGTTGGATTGGAAAGAGGGCTTAACAAGTTGTTAAGTTTTGGGCGAGAGTTTGGGCAATTTGGACGATCGCCCGCCAATCGCGATTTTCCACTAAGTGTTTAGGAAATAAGTCTCCGGCTAAACCAACGGCGATCGCCCCGGCGTCAATAAATACTTTCGCATTTTCCAGCGTCACCCCGCCAGTGGGAATTAAAGGAATGTTTCCCAGGGGGCCTTGCAGGCTTTTCAGGTAGGCGGCGCCTCCCAAAGCCGATATGGGAAACACTTTAACGCAGGTAGCGCCTGCTTGCCACGCGGTCACAATTTCCGTAGGAGAAAAAGCACCGGGGACGATCGGCACTCCGGCGTCAACTGCTGTTTTAATCATGGTTACATCGGTGTGCGGAGTAAACAGAAATTGAGCGCCACAGTCTATTGCTTGTTGCAACTCTTCTAAGTTTAATAAAGTGCCAGTGCCAATACTAAAAGTAGGAAATTCCGACCGGAGTTGGGCAATTAATTCAGCAGCTTTGTGGGTATTCCAAGTAATTTCAATAAACTGGATTCCTCCGGCTGCTACCGCTGATGCCATCTGCCAAGCAAGTTCCTTTTCGGAGGAACGGATGACTGCGATCGCGCGGTGTTTTTTTAGTAGTGTCAACCAAGATCGATGATTCATACAATTTGAGATTTTAGATTTTAGATTTTAGATTTCGGCGTGCTCAGTCGAAGGATTTTAAATTGGGCATATCCCAAATTTGAAACTCATATCATTCTGAATCGCCTCTAATTTTAATACAGGTTGCTAACTTCGATATCTGGCAAATTACAATATGTGCGGCGTTCAATTTTTAACGGACAATCTAGGCAACAAAACCGCTGCAATTGTTGACATCAAAAACCACAGAGATTTTTGATCTGACGTACTGGCTGAATGCGGCGAACCGACAGACTTTCAGTTTTTATATCAATTCCTGTTGTATCGGAATGATGAAACCGCAGAGGACACAGAGGATACAGAGAAAGGGAAGAGAGAGATGAATAATTCCGATGCCAACGGATTTGATATTAGTTGAGTCGCAAGGCTCAAAAGTCCCGGTGCTGCTTGACTTCCAGTACCCAGACGATATCTGGGAGGATGTTTACGACTGTGTGATTATTGAATCTAGAAAAGATGAACCAAGAGTTCCCTGGGAAGAATTTAAGCGCTAGCTGCTGGAAAAAGGTATGCTGAATGTCTGATATCATGTCCGATCGATTGACCATAATATCCCGGCCGGGCGGGTTTTTGAGATTGTCAATTATTGGCCGATATTATTGGTGAACCCGCCCCTACCTGATTTCGGGCGAAGCGACCGGACATAATATCATTCTTTAGATTTAATCTAAAATCCAAAATTTAAAATCTAAAATCGATCGATCGCACTCATAAAAAAATCGGGGCGATTCCAGACAATCCCAGAATCACCCCAATTATTGATTTCAAACTTTAGATTAAATCTAAAATCCAAAATCTAAATTGTAAAATCGATTAGGCGATCGTCGCCATTTTCACATCGCTATTAGCTAACAAATTTTGCAATTCATCAGCATCCACCGTTTCCTTTTCAACTAGCATATCTGCCAAAGCATTAAGGACATGGCGGTTGCCAACGAGTACATCTTTAGCGCGACGGTAAGCTTGTTCTACCAACAAACGCACTTCATCGTCGATCGTAGCTGCGGTTTCTTCAGAGAAATCCCGTTCAGCCATGATATCGCGACCCATGAACATATTGCCTTGTTGGCGACCGAGAGCTACAGGGCCTAGCCGATCGCTCATTCCGAAGCGAGTCACCATTTGCCGCGCTACTCTTGCCACTTGCTGCAAGTCGTTCGACGCACCGGTTGTTACTTCTTCTTCGCCGAAGACAATTTCTTCAGCAATGCGGCCGCCCAAAGCTACCGCCATTTGATTTTGCAAGTAAGACCGAGAATACAAGCCTGAATCCATCCGATCTTCGCTGGGTGTGAACCAAGTCAAACCGCCAGCGCGGCCGCGGGGGATAATGCTAATTTTCTGCACGGGGTCATAGTCGGGCATCAGCGCGCCGACTAAAGCGTGACCGGCTTCGTGGTAAGCTACTAAGGTTTTGCGCTTTTCGCTCATCACGCGGTCTTTCTTTTCCGGGCCAGCGAGCACGCGGTCGATCGCGTCGTTGACTTCATCCATCGAGACTTCGGTCAAGTTGCGACGGGCGGCTAAAATTGCTGCTTCGTTGAGTAGGTTGGACAAATCTGCACCTGTGAAACCGGGTGTCCGGCGGGCGATTTTTTCCAAGTCCACGTCTTTTGACAAAGTTTTGCCGCGGGCGTGAACGTTGAGAATTTCTAGGCGGCCTCCGAAGTCGGGGCGATCGACTACAACTTGGCGATCGAAGCGACCCGGACGCAGCAGCGCCGCATCGAGCACGTCGGGGCGGTTTGTGGCAGCAATCAAAATGATGCCAGTATTGCCCTCAAAGCCGTCCATTTCTGTCAGCAACTGGTTCAGGGTTTGTTCCCGTTCGTCGTTGCCACCGCCCAAACCAGCGCCCCGCTGGCGGCCTACGGCGTCAATTTCATCGATAAATACAATACAAGGAGCGTTCGATTTAGCTTGTTCAAACAAGTCGCGGACGCGGGAAGCACCGACACCCACGAACATTTCCACAAATTCTGAGCCGGAAATCGAGAAGAAGGGAACGCCTGCTTCTCCAGCCACTGCTTTTGCCAGCAGGGTTTTGCCAGTTCCGGGAGGGCCGACCAGCAGCACGCCTTTGGGGATTTTTGCTCCGACTGCGGTGAAGCGGTCTGCATTTTTCAGGAAGTCCACGACTTCTGCGAGCTCTAGCTTGGCTTGTTCGATGCCGGCCACGTCGCCGAAAGTCACCTGAGTTTGTGGCTCCATTTGGACTCTAGCTTTGGATTTGCCGAAGTTCATGGCTTGGTTGCCGGGCCCGTTTTGCGCGCGCCGCACCAGGAAAAACAGTCCCACCAAGAGCAAGATCGGGAAGAACAGGCTGCTGAGGGCTTTTACCCAGAAGCCTTCGTCGCTTTGGGGCAGAACTGAAATATCTACGTTATTTTTGGTCAGGATGTTGATCAGTTCGGGGTCGTTTGGCAGGTTAACGAGTACCTTGTTGCCGTCCTGGGCTGTGACCAGGGCTTTGCTGCGATCGGAACTGATATTTATTTTGTCTACTCTCTTGCCTTCGACTTCCTGAATGAATTGACTGTACTTCCAAACTTCGCGGCTTGGGGGCTGTTTGTCAAAAAAAGCCGTTGCTAAGGCAATGACTACAATAGCCAGCAGTGCGTACAGGCCAGCGTTTCTCCACCGTTTATTCACCGAGGTCGATCCTCCTAATTTTTAGTCCCTGTGATTTGGGAATTTTTATTTATGTTCATCAATCTTAACGTAATTGTAACTTGTTTTTGTGTGGTGAGGAATCCCGGCCATGCTGTGGCGGTCTGATGTGGCGGGAACGGAACTTCTCATCTGCCCGCGAGTAAGCCATCAATTACAATATTAAATGATTTTTGTCAAGAGTTGGCGTCCCCCAGCCCACAAGGTTTTCGGCGATCGGCGGGCGATTTTCAGTTAATCTAGTAGAAACCAAGAAGTGAGCAGCGATGGGAATTACCTACACTACCTTAAAAATTAGAAATTTTTTGACTGACAGCGAGATAGTGGATCAGGAGGCAAAAGTAGATACAGGAGCGACGATGCTAGTTTTGCCCGAATCAACTGCTGCACAGTTTAACTTCCCTAAGATTAGGAAGCAGATAGTTAAGTATGCTAACGAGCAGACGGCCCAAAGAGATATTGTTGGTGGGGTTGAAGTCGAAGTGTGCGGTAGGAAAGGTTGGTTTGAAGCAATCGTCTCACCTGGGAAAAAGTATGCTTTACTCGGTGCTATTGTGATGGAGACGCTCGATTTGATTGTCGAGCCCAGAGGGTTGCAAATATATCCAAATCCGCGCTCTCCGAATATGCCTATGGCTGAGATAGAGTAGAGCGTTGAATTTGTCAATGGAACGAGAGAGAGTGATGTTAAAGCTGCTCGCTTGCGATCGGATGTCTCAATCCTCAGCGTTTTCTATGTAAAATAATCCTGTGTGCGTGCAAAAACGTTGTATAAAATAGTAGGGACTATTCTGGGAACAACCAAAATGGGTGTTCGTCTGTTAGCAAACGATCTATATTAGTAGCTTGGCGGTAACAACTACGATAAAATCTTTAGTGTATGACTGAGCGCTAAGGCAGGAGCGAGGGTTACAGCGTGATGTGCGGAAACTTCCTTTAGAAAAAACGAGCTATCGCCAAACATCCTCAGTTAGATTCTTTTAAACCAATCACATTTGACCTATGGCAGAAACACTTGGCTCTCTCTGCGACAAATTGACAATTGTTAAATTGAAACAGTGGCATTCCGAAGACGAAATCAGACTCAAGAGCCTTGCTGTTCAAGAAAAACAGCTTCAGCAGGAAATGAACGAATTTATTAGCGCTGCTATATCGGGTCAAATTCCGATCGCTCGCCTGACTTTCGCATCAAATAAAGTTTATAAAAAAGAAGGCAATTATGTGCCTGATGTCCTTGGCAGCATAGGCGAAATCTTCTCGCAGCTCGCCCACGTTAACTGCAACTTGTGGCACGAACAAGAAAAAGTCTATGAGTTTGAAAAAGTGGCAGCCTCAGAAAAAGATCGAGTTGTCAAACAGCTAGCGATATTGAACTTAGAACGGAATAAGTGTATAGATGGAATAGATGGAAATTTCAAAGCACTGGTAGAAAAGCTAGGCTCTCAAAAAAATAACTAATTTTAGAGGTAAAACAATGCACTTAGGTCATCGTAAAACTTGTCGGGTATGCGGTTCTTCAGCCCTCACCCCAGTCATTAATTTAGGCGAACAGTATTTGCAAGGTTCCTTTGTCAAGCCAGGGAAAGAAGAACCACCCCTGAGAAAAATTTCCCTTTCTCTAGTGCGTTGCGATCCCACCAAAGATGAGAGAGCCTGCGGTTTATTACAGATGGAACATACGGTTCCGCCGGAAGTTTTATATTCTGCCTACTGGTATCGTTCCGGCACGAACGCAACCATGCGAAATCACTTGCAGGGAATTACTGAAGAAGCAGCATCCCTGATTGGCAAAAGCAATGCTCGTGTTTTAGATATTGGCTGTAATGACGGCACTTTACTAAAGTGCTATCCGCAAAACTTCATCAAATTTGGTGTCGATCCGTCAGACGTAGCTCAAGAAATAACCGGAGACATTACTGCAATTCAAGACATTTTTCCTTCCGAAGAACTCACCAAGGTTTTACAAGGCGAAAAATTTGACATTATTACGTCAATCGCCATGTTTTATGACCTGGAAGATCCGGTAAGCTTCTGCAAAGAAATCAAAAAAGCGCTTGCTCCTGGGGGTTTGTGGGTCTTTGAGATGTCTTATATGCCATCCATGCTCAAGATGAATTCTTACGACACAATTTGTCACGAGCATTTGGAATATTACAGTTTAGCAGTGCTGGAATATATACTGAAACAAGCTGACTTGAAAATAGTAGATGCCGTACTTAACGACATCAACGGCGGTAGCATTCGCTGTTATGCAACGCATCTTGACAACTTTGCCTTCAAAAAACAAGAAGCTGTGACGCGCATCAAGCTATTACGTCAGGCCGAATTTGACATGGAGCTGGATACCGACAAACCCTACAAAAATTTTCAAGACAGGATCAACGTGCATAAAGAGCAGTTAGTTTCGCTGCTAAAAATGTTGAAAAAAGAAGGTAAGAGCATTCACATTTACGGTGCATCGACTAAAGGCAATACAATTTTGCAGTGGTGCGGAATCGACAATCGCATTATAGATGTAGCGGCGGAGAGAAACCCAGATAAATACGGCGCCTATACGCTCGGTACTGACATTCCGATTGTCAGCGAAGCGGATTCAAGGGCAATGAAGCCGGATTATTATTTAGTCTTGCCGTGGCATTTTAAGGAAGAATTTCTCAAGCGCGAGGAAGAAATACTGCAAAGGGGTGTTGGTCTAATCTTCCCTTTGCCTAACGTGGAAATTATCAAATACTAAGTCAAGAAACAAGACAGCGCACAACAGGATAAAGCTATGACACATTTCTTCATTCATAACAGTTTTCACAGCGGCGATGTAATTTTGACAAGAGCCGTAATTCAGGCGGTTAGAATTAGTTTTCCCGGGGCGAAAATTACCCTGGAGTGCGCTGAAGTCTCTACTTATCTTTGGCAGGATTTAGATTTGCCGATCACGCTTTATCAAAGTCAGGAATACAAAGGCACGGAACCAACGCCAAACTGCCCCGATACTGCCATATTTGTCAATATGTGGTTTGGCGTTTTTGATGATATTTTAAAACTCTACGGTATGACGTACCAAAATAACGTTCATACCTTTAATCGCCAGATGTATCAGCATGGCCTGAATCATCAATATCTTCTGCCGATACCGATTCATACCCCGACGATCGCCTTTTTTGGACGGACAGAACCGGAAATAGCAGTTAGAGCCAATAGTATTTTAGTAGAAAACGGGGAAGTTTTCTCGAATCAAAGCTATTTCTATTTAAACGAACACCTGAAGCAAATAGCATCGGATTTTCCTCAGCTCAACTTTTACTGTTCGGCTCCACCTAAATCTCCGGCTGCAAATCTGGTCGATTGCAGCGGCATGAATCTGAAAGAATTATCGCAAATAGGAGACAAATCTATTGGTTTGTTGATGAAAGGAAGCGCTATAAACGCGGCTTGCCAAACGGAAATTAATCGATATAAGCCTCGTTGTATTGTTGGCTGGGACTTAGCAGAGAAGCTTTGGGATAACTTGGAAAATCCGGTGGTTTATGCCAAGAATTATGCCGAAGTCCAACAATGGCTGACCAAGATTGTGGCAGATATTACCTTCTCTACAGCAGCAGTTAAGAATGCCAATCTCGTAGCTACGAAGGCATCAATTTTTCCGACAGAATCGGTAAGTAAAGATCGGGATAACTTGCTGGATAAAATTTTGATAATCTCGCACACAAAAACTAATTGTGGCGTGCATGAATACGGTTTTAATATAGCAAAAACGCTCAAAAATTCGACCAAATACTCTTTCGTATATGCCGAATGTTCGAGTGCTGAAGAGTTGCTCTATCGCGTCAACCAGGTAAAACCATCAGCAATTATCTACAACTATCATCCCACAACATTATCTTGGGTGAATAAGAGCATACTGCAATCTATTAACGGGTCACACATCGGGATTATTCACGAAGTCACGCAGCGCCTAGCAGATGTATCAAATAATTCCATCTTTCAGTACCATATCGGTCCAGATCCGACGTTACAGCTCAAGAATCCAATTGTCTTTAAAACAGGAAGAATTATCGCTCCGTATACGAATAATCACAAATTACCAGAGATTCCAACTATTGGTAGTTTTGGATTTGGACTGGAAGGAAAAGGATTTGAAAAGCTGATTGCTACCGTACAGCAAGAGTATGACGAGGCACTGATTAGGCTGCATATTCCCTTTGCAACTTTTGGCGATGCTGATGGAAGTAAAGCAGTTGCGATCGCCCAACGATGTCAGCAGTCGATATTCAAGCCGGGAATTAAACTAAGTTTAAGTCACGATTTTCTCAGTCAAGAACAATTACTGGATTTTCTAGCACAAAATACGCTAAACGCCTTCTTTTATGACAGACTTGAGAATCGCGGTATATCGAGTACGATCGATCACGCGCTGGCTGTCAAAAGACCGATCGCCATTACAAAAAGCAATATGTTCAGACATATTGTTTCGGCCAAGCCTTCAATTTGTATAGAAGATTCCAGCTTGAAACAAATTGTTGATAACGGTATTGCACCGCTGGTGCCATTTTACAATGAATGGAGCGAAGCTAATTTCATTTTGGATTATGAGCGTATACTTGCTCAAGTATTAGAAAAGCCACAGAAGTCCCACAGCCAGAGGTATTTAGATGTTGGGATTCCCAATGTAACATCATTCAATCGGATCTTGGATGATGCCGCGCGATCGCAGTACGCACCTAGGATTAATCAGTTATTTGCACTAGTTCCTGAGATGATGGCGCGGAAAATACCGGAAGCTAATATTCAGCAAGCCTTTATATTGGATACGGTAGACAAATTTGCTTCTCAATTAGTCAAGCCTAAAATTTTATGTGTTGGCAGTCATGAAGATAGTGCTGCTGCTGCTCTGAAGCAAGTCGGCTACCAATTGGAAGAAATCGATCCGGCGATTAACTGCGATCTCAACACTTATTTCCACAAGCCGTCTACTATTAAAGGGAGCTATGATATTATATTTTCAACATCTGTGATTGAACACGTTCAAAATGACGAGTTGTTTCTGATGCAAATCGCTGAACTTCTGGCACCTGGAGGTAGTGCCGTTTTAACCTGCGATTATAATGACCAGTATAAACCGGGCGATCGGATTCCGGGAGTGGACTTTCGCTTGTACACGCAGAAAGATTTCAAACAGCGACTTCTGCCTTTATTAAAAAATTGTGTTTTCCCTGACGTTCCGCAATGGGATTGTCCGAAACCCGATTTTATTTATGAAGGATGTCGCTATACATTTGCCACCTTTGTTTTTCAGAAAAATAAACTGTGAACGCTCTTATTTTCGGTGCTAACGGACAAGATGGATACTATCTCCATCAGTTGTGCAACGCTAAAGGAATTAAACCTGTAGCTGTATCGCGATCGGGAGATTGGATGCGTGGCGATGTGTCTGACTACAAACAGGTTGAGGAGTTCGTAAAAGAATACCAACCAACCTACGTATTTCACTTAGCTGCTAAATCAACAACACGACACGATGCGCTGTTTGAAAATCATGCAGCAATTTCGACAGGTACACTCAATATTTTAGAAGCGGTTTACAAGCATAGCGCCAATTCTAAAGTTTTTATTACAGGTAGCGGCGTTCAATTCTATAATGATGGCAATCCTATTTCTGAGGATACTGCTTTTGAAGCAAGTAGTGCTTATGCCGTTGCTCGAATCCAATCAGTTTATGCTGCCCGATATTACAGAAGTCTCGGTATCAAAGCCTATGTAGGATATTTATTCCATCATGAAAGCCCTCTCAGAAAGCCAAATCATGTCAGCCAAAAAATTGTAGTCGCCGCTAAGCGTATTGTTCAGGGATCTGAGGAAAAACTTCAAATTGGCGATGTTAATGTAGAGAAAGAATGGACGTTTGCCGGTGATGTAGCAGAGGGAATTATGACGCTGGTAGAACAGGAAAATGTTTTTGAAGCTGTTATCGGTTCCGGCAAAACTCATTCTATAAAAGATTGGATAGAAGTCTGCTTTTTACACCTGGGTTTGGATTGGACTCGATATCTAGAACAAGCTGAAAATTTTCAGCCGGAATATAAACGATTAGTATCCAATCCTGCGCTAATGGACAGCCTACATTGGCAACCCAAAATAGACCTGCGACAACTCGCAGCTATGATGATCGACGCCATATAAAATCATAATCCACCTTTAGGTATTTCCATGATGAAACCATTATCTCAGCCCGCTTCTTATCCCTATACACCGATGCACAAACATTACGGTTTTGCGGTTTTTGGACCACAGGAAATATTGTCCTATCTGGAAACAGCGCAAAATCTAAAAAATAGCGAACCAAACTGCATAATTACATGGTTCATTACTTCCGAAAGTGAGATTATGTTGCAAAATAATCCTTGCCTTGACCAAGTTGTGGTTATGGAGGGAAGCGCGAAATTTCTCGAAACTGAGATACCGCGTTTGCAAACAGAACGTTCTTGGTCTGGTTTTTTTACTCCTGATTTTCCGAAAAATAATTCTGGCAAACGAATTTTGTTGGGACAACTAGGTTTAAATGGTGATTGTCTTCATGCTACTGTTGTAGCTCGACAAATCAAGCATGACTATCCAGGATGTCATCTAACTTGGGCAATTTCATCTCTTTGTCGTAGCATAATCGAAGAAAATCCCTTCGTGGATGAAATTTGGGAATTTCCAGCCGAAAATTGGAATCAAATATTTGCTGCTTGGTATCAGTTTGAACAGGAATTACAAAAGCGGGTTAAGCAGGGTGAATTTGATGAATTATTTTTCACACAAATTTACCCAGGAAATACTCAAAATTATGATGGGACAACGAAAGTTTCTCTATTGCGAGGCTATCCTAAACCAATTACAGTTCCTTTACAAAATATCTTGAGACTACGCCAAACGGAAGTAGAAAAAGTGCGAATATTTGCCGAACAACACAACCTACAGAACCGCCGTAATATAATTTTGTTTGAGTGTGCATCCAGCAGTAATCAATCATTTGTTACACTTGATTTTGCTTTGTCCTTTGCCCAGGGATTGCTGTCTCTTGTGCCAGATTGTAGTATTATTCTTTCATCTAAATCTAAAGTTCCGGTAGTAGATGCGCGAATTGTTGATGGTAGCACCTTAAGTCTACGAGAAAATGCAGAATTAACAAAATATTGTTCTCTTTTTATCGGTTGTTCGAGTGGAGTGACACAAACAGCATTGACAGATTGGGCAAAACCACTGCCCATGATTCAGTTATTACTGGCATCAACATCAGTATATGCCTCGATCGCACATGACTTAGAATACTGGGGACTGTCATCAGAACAAGTTTTAGAAATGACTGATTTGCCTCCAGAAAGACTGATTGAATGTGTTTACCTGGCGCTGACACGAGGATTTGCCGAAGCTCGTCTAAAATTTCATCAAAAAATACAAGTAGACTTTAATTTTTATCTCACTCATGTTCGCAGTTTTATTTTTCCACATTATGTCAAAGCATCTCGCTCACTTCTAAATACAGTAGCAAGATATGGCTGGCATCAGCAGCTTAAAACCTTTATTCAGACAGAATTAATGCCAACATTAGGTGTACAAACACCCCCACTTCTCTCTGATGAAGTGTGTACTAAACTCTTAGAAGATTTCATTTTCAGCAAAGAAAAGCCACAAACTCCTCAAGAGGCTGTTAAAACTAACAAACAGCTAGCGAGACAAATGCCTTTAGTCAGTGTTTGTATTCCTACTTACAATGGTGAACAATTTCTAGAAGCAGCGCTAGCAAGTGCAATTGCCCAAACTTATTCTCACATAGAAATAATTGTTTCCGATGATAACTCAACTGACAAAACAGTAGAAATAGCAAAAATATTTCAACAAAAGTATCCAGCTAAAATTACGATCTTAAATCATCATCAATATGGATTAGTCCAAAATTGGAACTTCTGTATATCCCAAGCTAAAGGGAAATATATTAAATTTTTGTTCCAAGATGATCTACTAGAACCGGACTGTATAGAAAAAATGGTGAATTTAGCGGAACAAGACGAACAAATCGGCTTAGTTTTCTCACCTCGTAATATTTTGATGTCTGGGGGTGCTGAAGCTAATTCTGCTTATATGCCAGATTATCAAAATGCCAAAGACACCTACAAAGCTTGGTTGAATTTGAAAGCGATTCAATCAGGACAAGAACTGCTAGAAAAACCTCAGTTATTGAGCGATCCTATTAACAAAATAGGAGAACCAACTACGATATTAATTAAGAAGAACGTCTTCGATCGAGTAGGAGTTTTTGATGCTGATTTATGTCAGCTTGTGGATGTTGAAATGTGGCTCCGAATTATGAGCCAATATAAAATTGGGTTTGTCTATGAGACTCTTTCTCATTTTCGGATTCATCCTAGTCAACAAACTCGGAAAAATTCTGAAACTAGACAGACTATTTTATCAGATTGGTATAAATTTTATCACAAAATTCATGTAGACGATCGCTATCCTCAAAACTTAAGAGAGGAAGCGTTTAATAAGTATACAGCGTTAGGCAAACAACATCCTGGATTAACAACACAGCCTCTTAATGAACTACATAAATCTCGCAAACAACTTGCTGAAACTTGGCTGAGTTTACCTATTGAGCAACTAGAAAATGCTTATGCCAGCGAACTAGGCAAGACACATCAAATGCTACTCAATAGTGCCATTAAAGATGACCCATTTACGGACACAGAAAAAACATTTATCGATCGACTAGCATCGCATCTCTCCCAGGGAGTTAAAAATCCCAAAGATATTAACTACCTACTAGCAGCCGCCCTCTATCGTCGTGCAGATCAGTTAATGCTGAACTATGAAAATGCAGTTATACCTAACTGGTTTGTCAACGACTACCTCAAATTTATGTTTGCTGCGCCTACTCTCTTTCAAGAAATAGGAGAGGCTGACAATTATTGTCGGTATGTGCAGGGATGGGTCAGTTATTTGCATAGCAATATCTTCAAGAACCCAAACTCACAAGTCTGGCAGGACATCGCCTGGTTTTTCACTCAAAGCGCTAACTTTATTCCTCTGTACTTCAATAGTGAAAATCTCAAGGATATATACACAAAGCGCGCAGATATTATTGAATATGCCATGAAAAATCGTGGCGCTGCGATTGATTGCATTTTTCCGGCTAGACCTGCGAATAGGCCGAAAATTCGCCTTGGTGTCCTGACTAAACATTTCGGGGCGATGACGGAAACTTTCGCTACTTTGCCAGCTTTTGAATATCTGAATCGAGAGCAATTTGAAATTATTTTGTACGCTCTCAATCTCGACGGGAATAAACTAGAACAGTATTGTCAGAGTCGCGCTGACAGGCTGGTTAAACTATCTAATGACTTGCCAAGTCAAGTTCAGACAATCCGCGCTGATGACTTAGATATTCTGCTGATTGCTACCAATATTACTGCGGTTACTCATCCGATTAGTTTACTAGCATTGCATCGCTTAGCGCGGGTACAAACTACGTGTTTTAATTCTCCCATTACCACAGGAATGCGACACATTGACTATTACATTGCTGGTAAGTTGATGGAACCTGCACTTGAAGGACAGGAGCATTATCGCGAGCAATTAGCAACTATTGACGGGCCTGGCTGCTGTTTTAGCTATACCCTCGAACCTTACACTCCTAACATTAATTTCACCAGAAATAGTATCGGCATTTCCGAGGAATCGGTGGTCTTTATTTCGAGTGCGAACTTGTATAAGCTAGTGCCGGAGTTAAGGGAAACATGGGCAAAGATTATGGCGGCTGTTCCTAATTCTGTGCTGTTTTTAATGCCCTTCGGCCCTAGCTGGACTAATCATTATCCTGGGGGGGCTTTTGTGAATAATATGAAAGCCGTTTTTGCTAAGTATGGCATTGAGAGTAATCGTTTGCGCGTGTTGAAGAGTTTTCCTAACCGTGCGGATGTTAAAGAAGTTTTGAAGTTGGGAGATGTTTATTTAGATTCCTATCCCTATGCGGGGACTACTTCGCTTGTAGATCCGTTAGAGGTGGGACTTCCAACTGTGGTTAGGGATGGTGATACTTTGCGATCGAGAATGGGGGCTGCGGTGGTACGATCGCTCTCTATGCCTGATTTAATTGCCAATAGCGAAGCATCTTACATTCAACTAGCAGTTACCCTCGGCACTAATCCTGAACTTCGGCAGCGCTATCGCCAGGAAATTCAGCAGAAAATGCAAGCTAATCCGGCTTGTTTTGACAGTGTGGCATACTCTGGGGCGATCGGCAAATTATTCCAAGAACTCTTTGGCCAATGGCAAAGCAGCCACCTGGAAGCATCGCGCCACTTACAGGATAGCATTCCCAAGCAGCCAGATTTCGACGAAATTCTCTCGAACACCGTCAACCTTTACCAAAGAAACTCCTCAAACATCTCAGCAATATCCGAACTGCGTCAAATCCGCAAACAAATCGCTGATTTTTGGCTGAACGTTCCCGCCGAAAACCTCGAAGCAGCCTACAAAAGCGCTTCAGGTAAGAGCTATCAAATCCTGCTCAAGAGCGGCTTCCAACGTCAAGCGATGATCGAAAGCGAACAAAGGTTTTTGCAGCAATTAACCCAGATTAGCAAAGGATTAGTGCATCCCAAAGCTGTCAACGCCTTGCTTGCCGCGATGCTGTATTTCCCGCCGGGAACCATGCGAATTCCCGACGCTCGCAACCGCTTGCCGCACTGGTTAATTGGGGATTACGAACAAGTTTTTGAGACGGAAGCCGCCGCCAAGTCTGAGTCTACTTCTGACTTGCTAGCTCAATACATTCAATCGCCACAATTTGCGAATCAACTGTTAGGATGCGTCAATCTTTACCGCATCGATCCGTCAGACGAATCGGTTGTTTTGGAACTCCGCCAAATCAGAAAACAAATGGCTGATTTTTGGCTGACTGTTCCTTCAGAAAAACTCGAAAGTTTTTACCGAGGAGAGGTTCGCAAGGGATATCAAGCAATACTTAGCTGCGGCTTGCAAGCAGAATCAATGACTGAAGCCGAACAGCAGTTTTTGCAGAGATTGACTGAAATTAGCAAAGGGTTGGTGCAGCCTCAAGCTATCAATGCTCTGCTGGGGGCAATGCTGTATTTTGTACCCGGAAAAATGCTGGTTCCCGATGCTCGCACCCGCTTGCCGCAGTGGTTGCTTGAAGATTACGAAAAGGTGTTTGAAAGCGCATTCGCGACAACAGAACCAACAGTTGTCAAACAAGATTATATGCCGCAGTTTCTCAATCAATTAACTGCTGCGGTCAATCTCTATGAAATCGACCCGACGGCTGAATTGGTAATAGCAGATTTGCGGCATATTCGCAAGCAAATTGCCGATTTGTGGCTGAGCGTTTCCGGCGAACAAGTAGAAGTTTTGTACCGGAGCGATTTTGGTAAGGGTTACAAAGCAATGCTGGGCAGCGGGTTTATTAAGGAGCCATTGAATGAGAGCGATCGCGAGTTTTTTAACTCGTTGGTTGTTGAGTTGAGTAAAGGGTTTGGAACGCCTAATGCGGTGAATAATTTGTTGGCGGCGATGCTGTTTTGTCGCCCTGGACTGTTACGGGTTCAGGATGCGAATACTTGTTTGCCGGAGTGGTTGTTGGCGGATTACGAGCAGTTGGTTGGGGGTGCCGTTAAGGTGGCTGTGGGGTAAACGAAGGCGGAGTAGGCGATATCTGTAGGGAAACGGCACTGCCCATTAATGTCAACTTAAGCTTTTAGTCCGCCAGTTCTCCCGCTCACCCGGCAGTCCGCCAGGGAATGAATTCCCTGTCTAATAGCGAAAGTCCTCTGAAAGAGGACTGAGAAGAAGAATTCTTAACTCATTAGTCCTCTTTGAGAGGACTTTCGCTTTGAGGCAGGGGTTTCAACCCTTGCCGGACTATGGGTTTTACCTTAAGTTGACACCCCTTGGGCACGGCGCCGTGTCCGTAAGAGGAGACGGCAGTGCCGTTTCCCTACTGGAATACGCTTGATTGTTAAGGGCAAAAGAAATGCTTCAATTATATAGAAACGGTGAAAATGGAGAAATAATTCGGGGTAAAGGGTTGTCGGCCTTTATACACAACGGCGACTACTACCAAACCATCATCCGAGTTTTTGAAGACGGTATGATCGATTGTTGGGAATGGGTTAACTTTGAGGAATTCAAAACCAAAGTTGCCGAGGGATGGGTTGTTACCCAAGTTCCCAAGGGTGCGAGGATAAGCTGTCACCATCTCTACTACGGAAATTCGACTTTAGAGTTTTATATAGAGATTGATGATTTTGTAAAAGAAGTAGAAGATACGATAAACCGGCTTCAGGGAAAGCAAACAGTTGCAGATACTTGTGTTCAAGCCTTTGCTAAATTCCTAACATTCCCAACAAAAGAAAATAAAAGTAGCTTGCGAGAAGCTTACAATGCTATTCCCAAACATCTGAGAATTTATGTGCTTGGTGATATGGATTGTAAAGATTCTGCTATCAGAATGTGTATCGAAGATACAGAAGTTTCCCAGAAAGTTCTAGAAAGCTTTAAGAGGCACTATGAATGGATCTTGGAACGGTTAAATTAAGCGAAGGTAGGTATGTGTAAATAAACTTTGGTATATCACAAGAAGTAAAGCTATAATAAACCTTGCGATTGCTTCGTTTCACTCGCAATGACATACTCATGTATTTGACAGCTCATTTACTACTATCTGAATCCTCAGTATTGTCCAAAACTCTATCTAGTGATGTTTGACTCGCTTGAAGCCAAAACTCAGCTTCATCATCAGGTAAGAGTGTTACTAATACTTTTGCCCCTTCGGGTAACTCTGATAACTCCAGCAGTTCAATTTTCCCTTGTCGAACAGTAGCCCAAAGTGTTTTCAGCATATCCACCTCATAAACTGTGCTTTATGCAATTTGCAGATTTTTGGTACATTGTCGCACTGAGCGACTAATTACAACCTCACAGGGAGCATCTCACCTTTGCAGCCCTCCGCTAGAAATTGGAGTTTTGAGGCAGGAGGCAGGAGGCAGGAGGCAGAAGGAAAGAGGAAGAAGGAAAGAGGAAGAAGGAAAGAGCCAGAAGAAGGAAGGAGCCAGAAGAAGTATTTTTACAAATATGAGATGCTCCCACCTCACATACATAGATCGAGGAAGTATTTAAGCCTGATTTAGGATCAATTTAACACAAGTTCTGGCTGCTGAGTCTCAAATAAGGGGCGAGTTACCTGACGCAGCAGCACGGTTTCTAAACTGCCTTCTACTACATTTGCTGCTTCTATTTCCAACTCGCCCCACAATAGCCGATCGCCTTGATTGGGCATTTTACCTAAATTGTGGATCGCGAATCCGGCGATTGTTTGGTAAGCTTGGTTAGTCGGCAGGTTTAACCCGAGTTTTTCGTTAACTGCTGTCACTTCCCATACGCCAGAAATTAGTGCCGAATGAGCATCTTTTTGAACGAGAGTTGCTTCGGAAGGTAACAGCAGCGGTTGAGACTCTTTACTGGTAATCCAACCAGTCAGCAGCCGGACGGTACCGTTGAGAATTGCTAGCAGCGGCCACAGTAATTTTGAGCAGAGTTCGAGGGCCGGCATCAACAGCAAAGCGGTGCGTTCTGGGGCGTGGGTTGCTAATACTTTCGGGATTAGTTCTCCTAATACTATTTCTACGTAAGTTACTAGGATAAAAGCTGCGGGAACTGCGATCGAATGAGCAGTCAGCACGGCCGAAAAATGACCGATCGGCAATTTGTCGATCCACGGTTCGATCCAGTGTACAGTCGCGCCCTCACCCAACCAACCCAACAGCAAACTCCCTGCTGTTGTGCCAGTTTGAGTCACAGACAGGTAATGCGGTATGTTGTTTTGAGCTTGGTGGACGAGTTCGGCAGTTTTAGCGGTTGGGCGATCGTCCAACTGGGCAAGTTGGCGGATTTGATGGCGATCTGCTGATACTAATGCTAGTTCTGACGCCACAAAAAAGGCGATTAAAAGTGTTAAGCCCGCCAACATTGCTAATCTCAGCGTTGTTTGAGCGACTTCTATTTCCAGGCAAGTAAGGTTGTTCAAGATAGATATCTAATATGATAGATGTTTTAAGTTAATTATTTTATTTTAGCTGGGGATTGAGATAGATCGATCGCCAGACATTGTGGATCTCCGCACTACCCGTATTCGTAGGTGCGGCTGCACCTTACCCGTAGAACTTGTAAACTCTTTCTCTTCTCTTCCTTCGCGCCCTAGCGCTTACGCGCCGCTTCGCTAACGCACCTCGAAGCGGTTCGTTTTAACTGAGATATTGCACCATTCTCAATTACTTTTTTAGGAACAGGCTTTTCGGCCTGTTCCACAAGAAGACTCATTCTTTGTGGAACGGGCCGGAGAGCCCGTTCTTGACAATGGTGCAAGATATCAGTTTTAACTGAGATATTGTACCATCCTCAATTACTTGTTTAGGAACAGGCTTTCCGGCCTGTTCCACAAGAGATGAATTTTCTTGTGGAACAGGCCGGAAAGCCTGTTGTTGACAATGGTGCAAGATGTGAGTAAAAAAAAATCTAATTCACAACACCGGAACTGATTGCTGTATCAACTCTCCCTTACTCCCCGGAGCGAGTTAATTTCCGTAAAAGTCTGCACCGGATCGGACTTCAACCCGCCTTGAATGTAATTCAACTTCACTTCTTCTAACAAATCCGACAGCAGCGACTGCAATTCCCCAAGAGTTTTCTCATCTTGCAATTCCCGCCGCAAACTTTGATTAAATTCTTGGCTGAAATTATCCAGAATTTTTCTACCTTTATCGTCTTCATAAGTAGTAGATACCACATCCACAGCAGTTTGAGCCAAATAATTTGCTAGCTGTTCCGTCATCTCAGTCGGCAAAATATTAATCGGAGAGAAAGTTTGCAGGATTTGATAAAAATCCGACTGTTTGATGGTTGTTTCCAAATTGTGGTGCAGCAATTCTTCCAAATCCGGTTGCACCTGCGGCAAAACTTTGTAAATTGTCAGATCCAAAATCCGCTTGGTAATTTGTTCGATCGTATTTTCCTGATTGACGTGAAGGTACGGCTGCTGCGCCAGCAACATCTGCGCCGCGTCGCCCTGTTTTATCGAAGTTTTAGCTTGATTGATAAACCGCACCATCATGTATTCCGACATCGTATGGGCTAAATAAGCCACCGGTTCGTAGGTAATTTGAGCAACTACGCGATCGAGATTCACCAAACCCGACTTGTGCAGCCGCACCAATACCGGCAGAATGCGGCACCCCTGCCAAATCGGCATCACCAGAAACACCTCGTACCAGCGCCTCAGCAGAAAATCAAACCAAGTTACCCCCGGTTTACGGCGGGTGTGGAACAGACTTTTAATCAAAAATTCCGCCCCAAAAAAACCGATAAAAAACGTATCAATTCGCCAAAACTGGTCAGCGCTTTTCAAATATTCGGGATTTGGCAAACTCGAATCAATGCCTTTAATCGGGTCATAAATTTTAACTAAACCCGGAAAAAAGCTCTGATAAACAGGGCGCAACTGAAGGTAACTGAAATGGAAAAGCACCAGCAAGAAATTAACTACCGCTACTAATGCGCTTAATTTAGCCCAAGAAATTGCTTTTTTAGACAATTTTACATCGGTGCTGTTAACAGTTGTGTGGGAATCTGACATAAAAGTAATTTTCCGAATTTGGTAATCGATAAATCTATCTTGTGGCCGACGCTAAAAAACTCCTAACCTCTTAAAATCCCTGGTAAACGCTAAGTATAAGGAAAGCAAAGACCGTGAACTTAAAAACAGTCATATCACTGCTAAAACAAACTTTTACTGAATGGCAAGAAGATAAAGCGCCAACCCTAGCCGCCGCCCTAGCCTATTACACAGTCTTCTCCCTCGCCCCGCTGCTAATTATCGTAATTGCGATCGCCGGTTTAGTCTTTGGTGCAGACGCAGCCCAAGGTCAAATCGTCACCCAACTCCAAAGTTTAATCGGCAAAGAAGGCGCCGAAACCGTCCAAGAACTCATCCTCAAAGCCTCCGAACCAAAGTCGGGAATGATTGCGACTTTAGTAGGTATCGCTACACTTTTGTGGGGGGCTTCCAACGTATTTACTAATCTCAAAGAAGCCCTCAATACTATTTGGAATGTTTCACCGCCCCCCGGACGAGGCATCTGGGGATTCCTGCAAGACCGCATATTGTCTTTTGCAATGATTTTAGGCATAGGCTTTCTACTGCTAGTATCTTTAGTCATTAGCGCCATTTTAGCCGCCGTCAGCTATTGGTTGAACGGCTTGCTGCAATTACCAGTCGGCATTTGGCAGATTGTGGATTTTGCTCTCTCCTTTGGCGTAGTTACGCTGCTTTTTGCCTTAATTTACAAACTTTTGCCCGATGTCCATCTTGCCTGGAATGATGTTTGGATCGGCGCCGCCATCACCTCAGTGCTGTTTACGATCGGCAAATCCATAATTGGAGTTTACCTCGGAGGTAGCGGTATTGCCTCTACCTACGGTGCTGCGGGATCGTTCGTGATTATCTTACTTTGGATCAATTATTCAGCTCAGATTCTCTTCTTAGGTGCTGAGTTTACTCAAGTTTGGGCTAACCGCTACGGTTCCCTGATGCTGGCAAAACGCAAAAATTTGATCGGCATTCAAGCTGAGGAATCCTCCGGGCCCAAACACCGGTAGAATTCTTAATATTAGATACAAAAAAATGCGATCGCTCACTTTTGAGTCAGCCGGATGCCAGCACCTTGAAACCTATGTCAGTTGGGACGGCGAGGCCTGTGGAATCACTAAATTTTAGACTCAACCCATCGCCAAATCTGCCCATGAACTTGACCGGGCGAACACTTAGTAGTATCACTGGATATGGTTGAAACCAGTTTATCTTGATCCCTGTCGCTGCCCTTCGGTGATGACCGAAAAATTTGAAGTTTGCGATCGCCCCGAAAAAGATTTGTTTCCTTGCCAGTCCCGAATTTCAACGGTGAAACCAATCTCAAGTCCACAAACAGGGATATTTCAACCTGAACTCATATCAGGAGGTACTTTTGTACGCATCAAAACATCTGGGAAGCCACCTGCTCCCTATGTCAGACATGGAGCTAATTCGCCTGTGGGTAAACGGTAAATCCCCCCGCAACCGGCGCTTTAGCTGGCAGGCGGCCAACCATTTTCGAGTGTTTGTCGCAAAACCACTGGCACAAGTTACTTTGACAGATGTGGAGACTTTCGCCGCAGCGATGAGAGCTCGGAAACTTCCACCGCGTTTCTACCAGCAAACCTTGGTAGCGCTGAAATCGCTGTTCGCCTTCGGCCAGCAAACGAAAATTTTGCCCGCAACACTCCCCCTTCACCGGTGGCCGGTTCTGCGCGGGAATCGCTCCAAACGCCTTCGTTTTCAACTCTCTTGGGGTTTCTTAATCTGTTTGTGCTTTTTCTTAGGTCGAATGACGCCGCGACTGTGGGGGCAATCGGTCTCGGCAGAAAGCTCGCCCACCCCGAAACGCCTGCCGCAAGTTGCGGCCCTCAATTCACCAGACAAAGGAGAGGATAACATCGATCGCGATCGATCGCCCGAAACTGCAACCCTGAATTCACCAGAGCCCATACAGGATAGCAGACTCGATAGCATCGCGCCCGAACTTCGAGTCAAAGCCTTTCTCGACACCATAGCAGCCGCCGAAGGAACCGCTAGCCCCGACGGCTACCGCACCCAGTACACCGGTACAAAATTTGTCAGCTTTCAAGATCATCCCAGAGAAATGAGGTGCGGCCGCCGCTATGGCAAAAAACTCTGTTCCGACGCAGCGGGGCGATATCAGTTTCTCAGCACAACTTGGGACAGATTTGCCAAAAAATTTGGCGTCCGCGATTTCAGCCCAGAAAATCAAGATTTGATGGCTATAGAGTTAATCCGAGAAAAAGGTGCATTAGAAGATATAGAAGCGGGTCGATTGGAGTCAGCAGTCAGAAAACTCGCTTACATCTGGCCTTCTTTTCGGCGTTATGGCGGTTCCGTGGAATCGTCGATGCCCAAACTCGAAGCAATGTACCTGCAAAACTTGGGGATTTATCGGCAAGGATTAGTTGTTAGCAATTAGTTCATTGTTATGGGTTATTTGTTATTTGTTATTAGAACCAACAAATAACAACCAACAAATAACAACTAACTAATAACTATTTATGCTAATTTTCCATCTTCCATGTGAACGATGCGATCGGCAATATCCAAAATTCGGTTATCGTGGGTTACTAACAAAATAGTACAACCCTGCTCTTTAGCCAGTTGCTGCATCAAATTCACCACTTCGCGACCGGATTTGCTGTCCAGCGCGGCTGTTGGTTCGTCAGCTAAAACAATTTGCGGTTGACTGACCAAAGCGCGGGCGATCGCAACTCTTTGTTTTTGTCCCCCTGATAAGTCATCTGGATAATAGTTAAGCCGCTGTTCCAGTCCTACTAACTCTAGCATTTTTGCAGAGCGATCGCGCATTTGAGAACGCGACAAATTCCCGTGAACTTCCAAACCCATCTGCACGTTTTGCAGCGCCGTCAAACTCCGGTGCAAGTTGTGCGCCTGAAAAATATAGCCAATTTTGCGCCGCGCCTTTACCAATTCGTCTGCACTCGCTTTGCACATTTCTTGACCGATAATTTTGAGACTTCCCGATTGACCGGATCTCAATCCGCCAATCAAAGTTAAAAGCGTAGTTTTTCCAGAACCGGAAGGCCCCGTCATCAGCACGATTTCACCTGCTTTAATTTCGAGATTAATGTTAAAAAGTACCTGTTTTCGCAGTTGACCTTGACCGAAGTAGTGGTCGAGTTGGTGCGCGGAAATTATAGGTGCAGATATCTGTAAGGCGTTGGTTGTTGGGTCGAGAGTAGTAGAATTCATAACTTATTGGTTTGAGGTTTGAGATTTTTAAATTAATGGCTTTTGTCGCCGATAATGCAGATAGAAAACAAGAGAATGATTACAAAAACTATGTATGTTGTCAGGACTTTATACCAAATATGGCTTTAATACCCCCTTGATTCTTTAGTCCGCGCAGGCGGACTTCGTTTGTGTAGTAGCGGTTTCAACCGCCGAGTCTTATTGATTCATTTTCCCTTAAAACATATCTGCCGGGTCTGCTGCTTGCAGTTTGCGAGTGGCAATTGCTCCCGAAATAGTACACATAATTACGTTCAAAATTAATACTGCAACTGCTCGAACCAGCGTCATGTACAAAGGTAAATTTGTAGCTTTGCGAGTTAAAGAGTAAAGTCCGAAAGAAACTCCTACTCCCGGCAAAAAACCGAGGACGGAAAGAATTAGAGCTTCTTCAAAAACGATGCCCAGTAAATAAACATTGCGGTAGCCCATCGCTTTGAAAGTAGCGTATTCTCCCATGTGGTCGCTGACATCGGTTGAGAGAACTTGATAAACAATAATCACCCCAACGACAAAACCCATCGCGACGCCTAAATTAAACACAAAGCCGATCGCAGTATTCTTAGCCCAATAGTTTTTCTCAAAATCGATAAATTCTTGTTTGGTTAGTACCTTGACATCCGGCGGCAAATATGCTTTCAAAACTTGTTGAACTTCCACGGGGTCCGCACCCGGTTGCAGTTGAATTAATCCGGCATTAACACTCGCGGCGTTTTGTCTCGCAAACAGGCGCAGGTAATTTTGATCGCTAGTCATCAAAATACCGTCGGCGGCAAAAGATGCTCCAACTGTGAATAAACCGCTGACGTTAATCCTGCGTCGCTCGACCTCAGCTTTAACGGCTTTTCCTCGATCGATTTGTGCGATCGTTTTTTGGTAATCTCCCCTAGAAGCTCGATCGAACAACACGGTATCCGGCAATTTAATCGCGCTCAAATTTTGGTTAACTTCTGGAAGCGCAAACGCGGGGTGATTCGGATTGAAACCGACCACCATCAGCGACGTTTCGCGCCGAGTTTCGGGATTTTTCCAGTTAGCAATTTTCACGTAAAGCGGCTCTGCTGATTTCACGCCCGGTACGTTCATTGCTTGATACAATCTACGTCTGGGGAAGGAAGACAAATTAATCAAATTTCGCGCTTGGGGGTGAATCAAAACTAAGTCTGTTTCCAAGCTTTGGTGCAGCCGCGTATTGCTGGTGTAAAGCGCATTTTGAAAGCCCAACTGCATGAACATCAAAACGTCAGCAAAGGCAATTCCTGCTACTGCAACCAGCATTCGCCCTTTGTCGTGACTCAGTTGCAGCCATCCGAGGGAAGTTCTGCGTCTTAACTGTTGTAATGGTTTTATGAGTCCAAGCATAGGATTTTAGATTTGGGATTTGGGATTGAAGAGATAGGGCTGATGGTTTACTCTCTTCGTACTGAAAGAATATGTGATTATTGAACCGCGAAGACGCGAAGGACACGAAGGAAGAGAGAGGAAGAAGTAGAGAGTTTTTTACCGGGGAGAAAGTAACATTTTTTACTTAATCTTTAATTTCCCCGATCGCCACTTTGACTTGCAAATTGGTGAATCCCGCTACTTTCTGGCTGGAAGCTTCATCTAAGCGCACTTTTACTTCCACAATTCGACTATCAATATTCGCAGAAGGATCGGTGTTAACAATGTTTTGCCGCTGCACTTGCAAACCAATATGTTCGACAGTTCCCCGCAATTCGCCGGTCAAAGCATCGCTAGTAATTTTGGCGGTTTGTCCGAGGCGTACTTTGTCCACATCGCTTTCGTAGATTTCCGCAACAGCCAGCATCTCGCGAGTTTGTCCGAGTTCGACAATGCCGTCGTTGCCCACTTTTTCCCCCGGATGGGTGTGAATTTTCAGGACTTGGGCGTCTCTGGGAGCACGGATGTAAGCTAGATCCAGATTGGCTTTGGCTTGTTTGGCGGCTGTTGCGGCCAAACTGACTTCGGCGGCGGCTGCTGCTATGTCAACGGGACGCACTTCGGCGATGCGATCGAGATTTGCTTTGGCTTCGTCGATTTGCTGTTGTCGAGATTGCTCAACTTGGCTGAGTTTGGCTTGGGCTTCGTTAATTTGCTGTTGGCGAGATTGCTGAATTTGATTCAGTTTGGCTTGGGCTTCGTTAATTTGTTGTTGGCGGGATTCCTGAATTTGATTCAGTTTTGCCTTTCCTTCGTTGATTTGCTGTTGGGCTGTTTCGGCGGCGAGGCTTTTGCTGTCGCTAGTTGAGGCGGAAATTGCTCCCTGTTCATACAGTTGGGAGTAGCGCCGATCTTCGCTTATGGCGTTGCGGAGTTCGGCTTGTAGACGGGCAATTGTGGCTTGTTGGGTTTGAATTTCTCCTTGCTGTTCGGCCCTGATGCGGGCAATTGTGGCTTGTTGCGCTGCAATTTCGGTGCTGCGATCGATTTCTAGGCGGGCAACGATCGCCTGTTGCGCTGTGATTTCGTTGCTGCGATCGGCTTGTATGCGGGCAATGGTGGCTTTCTGGGCTTGAATTTCGCCGTTTTTGGCTCCTGCTTTGACTTTTGCTAGGTTTGCTTCGGCGACGCGCACTTGTTCTTGAGCTTGGTCGAGGGCGGCCGAGAGGCGATCGCGACTATCCAAAATTGCGATCGCCTGACCTGTTTTCACCCTGTCTCCTTCTTTGACTAAGAGTCGATCGATCCGGTTTCCTTCCGCTGCACCGGAGGCGGAGACTTTAATTACTTCTCCTCTGGGTTCGAGTCGCCCCAAGGCTGTAACTGTTGTTAATTGGGATGCTGTGACGGCTGCTGCTGCGGCTACTGCGTTGGGATCGGGTATGCGCGATCGCCAGATCGTGTAGCCTGTGGTTCCCCCTGCCCCCAGGGTTGCTACTGCGGCCACAACTAGGAGTTGTTTAACTAGGGATGGATTTGAGGATAAGCCGTCTGCTGTTGGTTGGTGTACCATGACATACCTCTTTGTGAGAAAATAAAACTAAACGGTTTAGTTACGATGCATATTCATACTAAACCGTTCAGTATAATAATGTCAAGCTCCCAAATAAAAATTACAGAAGCAAGGTATGGCAAGGACAAAACCGATCGAAGCAGACGCAGCAGCCAGTGACAAAACCGAGCAAATCCTGCAAGGCGCGATGCAAGAATTTTTAACCCACGGCTACGCGGGGACGAGTATGGACAAGGTAGCGAAGACGGGGGGAGTTTCCAAAGCCACGGTTTACAGCTATTTTGCCGATAAAGAAGGATTATTCGCGGCCTTGGTACAGCGGCTGGCGCGAAAAAAAGTCCATTTTACGGTTCTGGATGAAGAACCCGCCGTAGCGCTGCGATTCGTTGCCACAACTATATTGGATCAGGTGACCCAGGAACCAGAATATCTCAATTTTGTGAGGTTAGTGATTGCGGAGTCGGGGCGTTTTCCCCAGCTAGCGCAGACTTTTGTGAGAAACTTAGGTAAACCGGGGATCGAGCGGCTCACTGAATATTTGGCATCGCATCCAGAGTTAAAATTATCCGATGCGGAGGCAACGGCGCGGATTTTTATTGGCTCGCTGGTATATTTCCAGTTAACGCAGCATATGATGCACGGCAAAGATATTATCCCAATGGAGCGCGATCGACTGATCGACGCTCTGCTGCATTTGATTTTATCCCCGCAGTCCAATTCCTAAGTGCGATCGACAGAATCTAGGAATTTTATTTGAGAATGATTTAAATGCCATAAAGAGCGAGATGCCTTTATGGCTGCGATCGCAGGTTTTAGTCAGGTGTTTTCCCTAACCTGTCCCTCAATTCCTCAGCCGATAACTGTGGCAGCAGTTGTTCTACCAACAATGTCAATTCTGCCACAGGCAAGGCCAATAAATTAGTAACGACTGTAGGCAGAATATCGCCCAATTCAGGCGATCGTATTTGCAACGCACTTTCAGCCAACAATTTAACCGCTGATTCCCGCCCTGTTTCATCGACTGTCAGCATCGATATTGCCAACAACAGCACTGTAAATTCCGCTGCCGCCAACTTTGATATTGGAGATAGAAAAGCCGTCATTTTTGGGCTTAATTCTCCAAATCGAACTCGCAGAAAGTTTTCTAAGATTAAGCGCTGTTGTTCTTGTCTGCCTCGTTCTAGTCCTTGTTCTAGTCCTCGTTCTAGTCCCCGTTCTAGCCCTCGTTCTAGCCCTTGTTCTAGTCCCTGTTCTAGTCCTTCTTCTCTAGCTTGTTGCTGTGCTGCTTGTATTTGTTGTTGAAAAAGTGGTGCAATGGCCATAATTAACTCCCGCTCTTCTGGCTGTAATTCTTGTGGCGCATCGGTTACCAAATTTGACTGTAACCGATACAGCAATTCTAGCGCGATAATCCGCAACGGATCGTCTGTTGCTAAAGCGCTTAATTGGGAAATAGCCCTTTGCTGCACTCCCCCTTTGCCCAAAATCCTCAACCACAGGGTGTCTGGAGTTTCTGGCAACTGGTGAATCGCCACAATTGCAGTTCGCAAAGATTCCCCCAAGAAATAAATTCCCTGCATCCAATTCTCTGTGTCTGGTATCGCATTAAAGCTATCTACCAATGCTTTCGATGCTGTGGGCATCAATCGATTTTAGATTTTAGATTTTAGATTTTAGATTGAAGAAAGTGAAGTAAACATCGATTTCTCGAACTTCGGAACTCACATCGCGGCCGATATTAACCGTTCCGAGCGGCGACAGCAATTCCTCCAGGTATTCTTTTGCAAAGAGATCGTGAATAAATCGCGTCATAGGAATTATTTCAAACACTAAATAGATTTTTTAGCCGTTTTCTCACCCATTCTACAGGATTTTCCTCCTCTTCTGCTGCCTCTACTAATTCCAGTTCTCGCAATAATTGCTGTCTCTCGCTGAGTTCTTCTTTGTGTTTGACTATTTCTTTAATAATCTGTTCAGATAAATCCGGTCGTTCAGTTAAAACTTTCTGGAAACCTTCTTTATTGATGGCAAACAAAATAGTGTCTTCCAAAGCTCTCACCGAAGCTGTTCTGGGGATTCCCAACATCAAAGAAAGTTCCCCTAAAAACTGACCAGAACCGAGGTTATTCAGATGTTTGTCAATAGCTTCTACAAAAACTTCTACGGAACCTGAAAGAATCATGTAAAAAGCATCTCCGGGGTCGTTTTCGTGAAACAAATATTCTTGCGATCGCAGCCGTTTGCGATATCCAACTTCAATCAATTGCCGCAATTCAAGATCGGTCAGATTTTCAAAGTATTCCACCTCTCGTAGCAAACAGCTAAGCGACGATGGCTTTTTCAGTTTCTCTGCAAAAATTGGCGGTTTTTGCTCATTTTCCGTGTAACTGTTCGGGAGGTCAATTGCAGTTTCTTTTTTGTTTAACATTGACAACAGAACTTCGGGGTTTTGCAAATAAATTTCTCTGTCATTGAACGGAAATTCGATTTTTTGCTGGCGGAAATTGTATTCAATTGCAAAATTCAAAGAACTTTTAATTAATTCTCTTTCAGTCGGCCTGTCCGTCCACACTAAAAGTTCAAATTTAAAACTATCATCACCAAACTCGACAAACAATACTTTCGGGTTCGGTTCGTACAAGACTCCAGCTTCTGCGTAAGCAATATTTAACAGAGTTTCTGTCACTAACAGCGGGTTACTATTCTCGGCTACTTCTACGGGAACTCGCAGACAGAGTAGGGAGTTTTCGTAACTCCAGTTAACAATTTTGTTGCTAATCATTTTGCTGTTGGGAACTATGACGCTAGAGTCCTCAGTGGTTTGGATGATGGTCGATCGAATCGAGATTTTTTTGACGATTCCCATTAATCCTTCTAATTCCACAAAGTCTCCGACTTTCACAGGTCTGTCTAAAAGCAGCGTTAAGCCACTGACAAAATTAGTTGTTAAATCTTGGATTCCGAAGCCAATTCCGACTCCCAATCCCCCGGCCACTACTGCAAAAGAAGCGAGGTTGAAGCCGATGCTTTGGATGGCGACTATTACCCCCAAAGCTACTATTAAATACCCAATAATTACGGCGATTGCTTCCCTATTTCCCTCGTCAATTCCCAGTCTAACAAGCAAGCTTTCCTTAAGAAAGTTCGTAAAAGCTCGTGCTATGACAAGGATAGCCAGAAACAATACAATCAGTTCCACCAGTGACTGCAGCGATACAGGATTCTCACCTATTTTAAATAGGGTGGCTGTAAATATTTGCGATATCTGTGTCAATACTTCTTCTGGGATTGTATTAAATTTGAATTCCGGTTCTAAGGTTTTTGATGTTGTCATTTTTTAAGTGGGTAGTAAAGAATAAAGTCCTCAGTACCCAAGTTAAAAATAAAATACTGAAGTCTTTATCACAAATGTTAGCCTATTTTGGTAAAAAAACTGAAGTTTTTACATAGATATGTGGTTCCTCATACTACGCAGTTCTCCCTATTTCCAATTTTTCGGATACGTTGTCTTCCCAGACCTGCGGTTATTGTGCCATTTTTGCGCGAGACGAGATCCGACTCATCTATTATTAAAGTGATTGCTCTATAGCAATCATCGCATCATTTGTGAACTTCTTACTCCCTCCCCGAACCCGGGGGGAGGGTTGGGGTGGGGTAAAAAAATACGACTCCTGCAAGGATTGCTATAGTAAATTTATTCAACATTAACTCAAGGCGATTTTATGATACTCTCCACTAATTTTTTTTTGAAGTCCCGTTATCAACTTAAGCAGGGATTATTCAATGACTATTTAAGTGGACAAGTCAAATATCCAAGTATTACAATGACTTTAACTCCTAGGAGAGATATTGCTATTACTCTGCCAGTTGCGTCCGTATTGTGTATATCTAATTGAAAATTTAACGGATCTAGCTAAAATTGATAACGTTCCAAGAATACTTGGCATTCTACCGACATGGGGGACAAACTATAACTTAAGTGCATTTGTCAATCCGTAATTTTACTGAAAATACTGCTTGTTTAGGAGTAGAAAATTGGCGATTTGGGGGTGGGTGGGGATAAATATGCCGATCGCCATGATTGCTCGATCGCCCAAATCTAAGTTCTACAGCCAAAATCTGAGTAAATGCTGAGCATAATTGCTGATTGACCAATGCTTCCCTAGCTTAAGTTGTCACCAATGTTCTACCAATAGGATTGATTAGCAATAGAATTGATGAGAATGAGAAATAGAAATACTTGGCGATACATCCGAAGAATTAAGGGAAATAGTGTCGCAAGGGATACATATATCGCAGATTGAAAGCCTAATAGTCGCGCTACTGAACGTTTTCTTCATTACCCAAATTGGAGGCAACGAAAACCTTGCGATCGCACAATTGGACAGAAGTTCTAGAATAAAAGCTGAAATGCACGATCGAACATGAGCAAATTCCCACCACAGAAAACCCAACCGCCACAGCAAGAGAGCGCAACAGCACAGGCATTGCGGCAGGCTCACTTCGAGGCTTTTTTTGCAGGTGCCAACGCCGGAATGGTGATTTTTGACCGCCAACTCCGGTATGTCCAAATAAACGAAGTTCTGGCAGAGATCGATGGCATTTGTGTGGCAGACTATATTGGTCGGTCGCTGCCTGAAATGCTGCCAGAATTGGCTCCGACTCTGGAACCGATGCTGCAAGGCATTCTGGATACGGGCCAGCCGATACTTGAGTGTGAAGTAGTGGGTGAAACGGCGAAAGAACCAGGCATCATCCGCTACTGGGAAACATCTTACTATCCTTTGCGGGACGAAAATGGCCTGGTTTTTGGTATTGGTGGGATTGTAATTGAAATTAGCGCTCGCAAGCGGGCAGAACAAAAGCAGGCACGACTGACGGCAATTTTGGAAGCAACTTCCGACTTAGTAGGAGTTGTGGATGTGACTGGGCATAGTGTCTATCTCAACAAAGCCGGACAGGAAATGCTGGGGATGTCCCCAGAGGAAGCACGATCGCCCTTTACTATAGATTCTGTATTAGCTCCCTCGGCAAAAGCAAAGTTCCACAACGAAATAATTCCCACCGCCTTGCGAGAGGGTAGGTGGGCTGGTGAAATCCTATTTTTGTCACGGGATGGGGAAGAAATTCCAGTCTCCCAGGTTTTGATCGTTCACAAAACGGAAGCGGGCGAAGTCGAGTTTATTTCCACTATTGTGCGGGATATTCGCGATCGCAAAAACGCAGAAGATGTCCTGAAACAAAGTGAAGAACGATTTCGTTCTTTGATCGAAGCTACCGCTCAAATTATTTGGATCGCTAATGCTGAGGGCGAATTGGCCGGCGAGCAACCTACTTTATGTGCATTTACAGGACAGACATTTGATGATTACAAGGTAGGGGGTGGGCTCAACGCTATCCATCCAGACGATCGCTCGTCTATTGCCACTGCCTGGTCAACTGCTGTTGCTAATCGATCGTTCTATGAAGTTGAATTTCGTATGCGCCGCTATGACGGGGAATATCGCTACATGAGTTGTCGTGGTGTCCCAATTCTGAATGCGGATGGTTCAATTCGGGAATGGATTGGGGCTAATACAGATATTACCGATCGCCAACAAGCTGAAGAAGCTCTGCGCGAACAGCAAGCTGCGCTGCGCGATCGCAATGTCTTGCTGAGCTCTATTTTGGAAAGTACGCCAGACATAATTGTTGTTAAAGACCGGGAAGGCCGATATGTTGCCCTTAATTCCGAGGTGGCAAAATCCTTTTACGGTAGATCCATTGAGGAAATTATCGGTAAAGATGATTCGGAACTCCTTCCCCCGGAGGCCGCCGTTGCAATAATGGCAAAAGACCGCCAGATTATGGAAGCAGCCATTACTGAAACCTACGAAGAAGAGGTTTTCAATGGAAAAGAGAATACTTCTTTTTTAACCACAAAAGCCGCTTGGCGGGACGCTCAGGGAAATATTCTCGGCCTGATTGCCATAGCACGAAACATTAACGATCGCAAACAAATGGAAGCAGAATTGCGCGATCGTAATGCACTGCTAAAGTCTATTTTGGAAAGTACACCAGACTTCATTGTCGTTAAAGATCGGGAAGGGCGTTATGTTGCCGTTAACTCCAATGTGGCAAACTTCATGGGCAAGCCAATTGAGGAAATCATCGGCAAAGATGATTGGGAATTCCTACCGCATGAGAGTGAGAGTGTCCGTGCAATTATGGCAAAAGATCGCCAAGTGATGGCAACAGGAATCGCTGAGACTTACGAGGAAGAGGTCTCTCAGGGTGAGACCACCGGGACCTTTTTCACTACCAAGACTCCTTGGCGGGATGCTAAGGGCAATATCCTCGGCATTATCGCGATATCACGAGATATTAGCGATCGCAAAAAAGTCGAGCAAACACTCCGTCAAACCCTAGAAATACTGGACTTAGCCAGCGATGGTATCATTATTAGGGATATGGATGATCGCATCATATACTGGAACCAAGGTGCAGAAAAGCTCTATGGTTGGACAAAAGCCGAAGTAGTCGGGGAGTACATTCACACATTCTTGAAAACAGCCTTTCCTAAACCGTTAGAAATCGTAACGGCAGAGTTTTTTCAGCAGGGAACTTGGGAAGGAGAACTGCAGCACACCACCCGCGATGGTCGGGATATTATTGTGGCAAGTCGCTGGACATTACAGCGCGATGGGGAAGGAAAGCCTTGTGCCCAACTCGAAATTAATAATGACATTAGCGATCGCAAACAAGCGGAAGATGCTATCAAGCAAAGCGAAGAACGCTATCGTTCGCTAATCGCTGCTACCTCCCAACTTGTCTGGACAGCGGATGCTGAAGGAAGATCCGTGGATCAACCGAGTTGGAGAGCTTACACCGGACAAACCGAAGCCCAGATGGCTGATGGTTTTGGCTGGTTAGATGCAATTCACCCGGACGATCGCGAACGAACGCTTCAGGTGTGGATGGAAGCAGTGACAACGAGAACCCTGTACGACATAGAATATCGAATCCGGGGAGCGGATGGAAACTATCGTTATTTTCAAGGTAGGGGAGTACCAATTCTCGATGAAGATGGCAACATCCGGGAGTGGGTTGGCACTTGCAGCGATATCCACGATCGCAAACAAGCGGAAGATGCTATAAAACAAAGCGAAGAACGCTATCGTTCGCTAACCCTTGCCATCTCCCAAATTGTCTGGACAACCGATCCTGAAGGAAGATGCCAGGATTCACCGAGTATGAGAGCTTACACCGGACAAACGGAAGCTGAGGTGGTTGGTTTTGGCTGGTTAGATACAATCCACCCGGACGATCGGGAACGAACTGTTCAGGTGTGGATGGAAGCAGTGCAAACGAGAAGCCTGTTTGAGATGGAATATCGAATGCGCGGAACGGATGGAAACTATCGTTATTTCCAAGCTAGAGGGGTGCCACTTCTCGATGAAGATGGCAGCATCCGGGAGTGGGTTGGCACTTGCATCGATATCCAGGATCGCAAACAAACAGAAATCGTACAGGCAAAAGCCAGGGAAGCTGCAGAAGCCGCAAGTCGCGCAAAAAGTGAATTTCTTGCCAACATGAGCCACGAATTGCGGACTCCGCTTAATGGCATCATGGGATACGCGCAGATTCTTCAGCGTTCCAAAGTCTTGAATGAAGAAGAGCGATCGCGCATTGATGTCATTTATCAGTGCGGTTCGCATTTACTGACGTTAATCAATGATATTCTCGATTTGTCGAAGATTGAAGCACAGAAAGTGGAACTAATGCCCACAGATTTTCATTTCCCGGCGTTCCTGCAAGGTGTAGCAGAAATGTGTCGCATCCGAGCTGAAATTAAGGGAATTCACTTTCATTTTCCATCCAGCCCCGAACTGCCGATCGGCATTCATGCGGATGAAAAACGCTTGCGACAAGTGTTAATTAATCTTTTAAGCAACGCTATTAAATTTACGGATGAGGGCAGTGTCACTTTTATAGTCAGTTTTGCCACAGAAGGAAAAATTCGCTTTGAAGTACGCGATACAGGTACCGGCATTGCCCAAGAGCAACTCCAAGCTATCTTTCAGCCCTTCGAGCAGGTTGGAGATCGCAGACGGCAGACGGAGGGCACCGGGCTGGGATTGGCAATTAGCCAAAGGATTGTAGAACTAATGGGCAGTACCATTCAGGTTCAAAGTGAGATGAATGTGGGCAGTATTTTCTGGTTTGATGTTAGTCTGCCTCAAGCCGATGAATGGGTGAAAACGTCTCAAATCGACCATCACGGGCAGATTATCGGCATCAAAGACCGCCAACCTAAGATTGTGGTTATTGATGACAAATGGGCTAACCGTTCGGTAATTAACAATTTGCTCAGTCCGATCGGCTTTGAGGTGTTTGAAGCGAACGATGGGCTGGAAGGCTGGGAAAAAATTCTAGAGGTGCAGCCAGATTTAATTGTTACCGACCTATTAATGCCCGAACTCGATGGCTTCGAGGTGATTAAGCGGGTTCGAGAATCGGAAAATTTCAAAGACACCGTGATTATTGTCTCTTCTGCCAGCGTATTTGAAACCGATCAATACAGAAGTTTAGAAGCTGGAGGCAACGCCTTTATTCCCAAACCAATTCAGGCAACTGAACTCCTGCAAAACTTACAACAGTATCTTGATTTGCAATGGGTTTATGAAGCTAATGAAGAGCCACTGGCGAGATCCTCAGACACCGATGAGCTAATTGCCCCGCCTGCTACAGAAATGGAAATGCTATACGAGCTCGCTATGAAAGGAAATTTCCTAGAAATAGTTAAGCAGGCGGTATTACTTGAAGAACTAGATCCCAAATACATTCCCTTTGCTAAAAGATTGCATCAAATGGCAAAGGACTTTCAAGACGAAGAGCTTTTAACGTTTATTGAGTCCTACAAGTAAGGTTTATGAATTCAGAAATTCAAGCAAATGGTACGATTCTTATAGTTGATGACAATTCAGCTAACTTAGGTGTCTTATCTGATGCCTTAAGCCAAGAAGGATTTGAAGTTCGGGTTGCAAAATCTGGCAAAATGGCACTAGAGCGAGTCAAATATGCTCTACCGGATCTAATCTTGCTAGATGTCATGATGCCAGAAATTGATGGATTTGAAACCTGTCGTCGATTACAGGCTAATCCAGAAACTAAACAGATTCCCATTATATTTATGACTGCTCTCTCGGATACGGCTAATAAAGTTGAGGGGTTTAAGCTTGGGGCTGTAGATTATATTACCAAACCCTTCCAACAGGAGGAAGTATTAGCTCGCGTCAAGCTGCATTTAAAGCTTCATGTTCTAGCTGACAAATTAGAAGAAAAAAATATCTTATTGGAGCAAAAAGTTTTAGAAGTCAGCCAAGCCTATGAAGATTTACAACAAATGCAGCTTAAGTTAATCCAAAGCGAAAAAATGTCCGGCTTAGGGCAAATGGCGGCTGGGATTGCTCATGAAATAAACAACCCTATAAACTTCATATCCGGCAATCTGGGTTATGCCCAAGAGTACGCTCATAACTTACTAAAAATTATACATCTCTATCAAGAAGATTATGTAAATCCCACCCCTCGGATTCAAGCCGTAATGGATGAAATAGAACTGGAATTTGTGGAGGAAGATTTTATCAAAGTTCTTAACTCAATCAACTTAGGAACGCAGCGCATCCAGGAGATTGTCAAGTCTATGCGAATCTTTTCTCGCCTAGATGAGGCAGAGGTGAAAGCTGTAAATATTCATGAAGGAATTGATAGTACACTCACCATCCTGCATCATCGTTTAAAAGCAAAACCAGAACATCCTGAGATTGAACTAATAAAAAAGTACGGTCAGCTTCCACCAGTAGAATGCCATGCCGGACAATTAAATCAAGTGTTCATGAATATTATTTCCAATGCCATTGATGCTTTAGATGAATCTAATCAGCAGCGTTCTTTTGCAGAAATCAAACAACACCCGAACCGCATTCAAATTGCTACAAAAGTAATTGACGAGAATTGGGTGGCTATTTATATTAGTGACAACGGTCGGGGAGTTTGCGAAACTTTACAACCGAAAATATTTGACCCTTTTTTTACCACCAAACCTATCGGTAAAGGAACTGGGTTGGGGTTATCTATCAGTTACCAAATTATCGTTGAAAAGCATGGGGGCAGATTATACTGCCAGCCTGGATTAGGAAAGGGAATAGAATTCGTCATTGAAATTCCTATTCGGCAGCAAGCTTGTAAAGCTGCTTAGGATCGCGAATTAAATAACTTACAATTTTAATTGTTATTGTGGGATGGGCGTGCCCCCCCGCC
>NZ_JAUBUJ010000011.1:92930-118185 GCF_036705405.1 Microcoleus sp. B13-B6 | reverse complement strand
TATGGTGCGTCGCTATGAGATTTTATATCGTATTTGAATATTTGCGATCGCGACGCACCCTACGGCTTGATAGCAACCGGAAGTATGGTGCGTCGCTATGAGATTTTATATCGTATTTGAATATTTGCGATCGCGACGCACCCTACGGCTTGATAGCAACCGGAAGTATGGTGCGTCGCTATGAGATTTTATATCGTATTTGAATATTTGCGATCGCGACGCACCCTACGGCTTGATAGCAACAACGCGAATTCGGCGATAATCTGCAATCCAATTACCATCGCGGTACAGCGTCGATCGCAAACGCTCTGCAACGGAGTTAATTACCTGCGATCGCACATTATTAGACAACCCCGATAAAAACCCACCAGCAAACATCTCAATCCAATTTACCATACCCGCGCTGCCACCTTCTAGAGGAGTCGGTCGATCGAACAAAACCGCATAACCCACATCAAAACCCTGCTTTTCCAAAAGCCCAGCATACTCGCCAATACTCGGAAAATACCAAGGATTAAGCGCTTCAGGCTCCTCGCAGCCAATTTCTGACAAAACACTCAAAAGTGCGCGGACGATCGCCCCCACGTTCCCCTTACCGCCAAACTCAGCCACAAAACGCCCTCCCGGCTTCAGCGCTTTTTCCACACAATTAATCACAGCATCCGGCTGTTTAATCCAGTGCAAAACCGCATTAGAAAACACAGCATCTAACGGCTCTCCTACTTTAAAACTCCTCGCATCTGCGGCAGCGAATTTAATGTGAGGATAGTTAACTTTTGCCGTGGAAATCATCGACAAAGAGGAATCAATACCTTGCACACAAGCACCACTTTGAGCAATCTTTTCAGTTAACTGTCCCGTACCGCAGCCCAAATCCAGAATTTGTTCACCAGCCTTCGGAGCGAGTAACTCCAAAAGTGATTCGCCGTACTGCCAAACAAAAGCATGATTTTGCTCATAAAGAGCTGAATTCCAATAATTTTCTGACATCTCTTCTCTTCTTTCCTCTTTTTTTCTCTTCTCTTCGCGTTCTTAGCGCCTTCGCGGTTCGTTATTAAATTATTTGCCAGCAAGCAGATTAATTGCATTCCCATCAATACGGCAAACTCTAATATTTTCCAAAATCCGGGCTCCCTGCTTTTCATAAAAAGCAATTCCGGGCGCATTTGCAGTATTAACAGTCCATTCCATACGGCCGCAATTTGTTGACTCAGCAATTTGTGCCAAATACTTTAACAGCGCTGTCCCGACTCCCATACCGCGCATAGGAGCTTGCACAAATAAATCATCAAGCCAAAGGCACGGCTGCGTCAATAAACTTGAATAGGACGAATAAAAAAGAGCAAATCCTACCGCTTTTCCCGCAACTTCCGCCAACAAAAGCCGCACTAGCGGAGGCTGGCAAAACAACGTTTGCTGCAATTTATCTGCTGTTGCTGCCAACAAATTTTTAGAGCCATCAAACTCGCTTTTTTGAGAAATAAAATCCACGATTAATTCCAAATCTGCCACATCTGCTTCTCTAATTCTGATATCCAAATTAGCCATTGTTTAATTCTCAACTTCGCCTATTAATCACTGTATGAAATATCAGCATCAATGTCCAATATATGTTTAACTAACAATTTATACTTTTAAAATATCAATCATGGGGACTTATGGAGCTTCGGCATTTGCGTTATTTCATTGCAGTTGCAGAGGAACTGAATTTTACTCGTGCAGCCGAAAAACTGCATATTGCCCAACCTCCGCTGAGCCAACAAATCCAGCATTTAGAGGCAGAGTTGGGATTTCAACTGTTTCGCCGCACCAAGCGGACGGTGCAGTTAACGGCAGCGGGACAGGTTTTTTTCGAGGAAGCCGGGAAAATTCTGCAGCAAGTCGATCGAGCAATTCAACTCGGCAGACAAACCAGTCGGGGCGAACTCGGCCAACTGACGATCGGCTTTGTGAGTTCTGCAGCACACAACGTGGTTCCAGCCATTTTGCAGGCCTTTCGCACTCGGTGTCCCGCCGTCAAGCTCGAGCTGCACGAGCTGACAACAAACGAACAGTTGCAGCGGTTGCGGTTCGGGCAAATTGATATCGGCTTCGTGCGCCCTCCGGTTGAGGAAGACGGGATAAATTCTGAAATCGTTTTTCGAGAACCGCTGATCGTGGCACTGCCAGAAACGCATCCGGCGGCCGATCGCACGCATCTTGAATTACGCGAACTTTCCACCGAACCGTTCATTTTGTTTCCGCGTTCCCAGGCTCCGGGACTCTACGATGCGATCGTCAGTCTTTGTCAGCAAGCAGGTTTTAGCCCTCGCGCGGCTCAAGAAGCAATTCAAATGCAAACCATTGTCAGCTTGGTAGCCGCCGAAATGGGCGTGGCGATCGTCCCGGCGTCAATGCAAAATTTCCAGCGCAGCGGGGTTGTTTACAAAGCGTTACCAGAATCAACCTGCATTGTGGCGATCGCTCTAATTTGGCGCAGCGATCCAACGGCGGCGGTGCAGCGGTTTTTGGAAGTCGCCAGACAAATCAGCGGATTTGAGATTTGAGATTGTAAATTTTAGATTGACTGGCAATTTGACAAACTTATCAAAACTCAAAGATTTTCTGTGCAACAACACCCGTAGAATGATTAATTGATGCTCGGAGTTCGAGCAACTACTGCCGTAAAAGTCGGTACGATGCGACCCCAACGGCTCACAATATCCCATATAAATATTAAGTACAAGAGAGCAAGGGATGGTATTGGCAACAGAAATGGGTTCGTCCCAACCGGAATCCTCTTTCGATTTATCTACTTATCTAGTCAAGCGAAAAGAGGCGATCGAGGTAGCTCTCGACAGTGCACTGCCGGTCATCTACCCAGAGAAAATCTACGAAGCAATGCGCTACTC
Source organism: Microcoleus sp. B13-B6 (assembly GCF_036705405.1). Classification (NCBI taxonomy): domain Bacteria; kingdom Bacillati; phylum Cyanobacteriota; class Cyanophyceae; order Oscillatoriales; family Microcoleaceae; genus Microcoleus; species Microcoleus sp. B13-B6. The sequence continues at coordinate 115,294 of NZ_JAUBUJ010000011.1, read as the reverse complement.
GCTGCTAGCGGGGGGCAAGCGCCTGCGTCCGATCCTGTGTCTGGCTAGCTGCGAACTGGCCGGCGGCACTACATCTATGGCAATTCCGACAGCTTGCGCTTTGGAAATGATCCACACGATGTCGCTGATCCACGACGATTTGCCGGCAATGGACAATGACGACTACCGGCGCGGCAAACTAACGAACCACAAAGTCTACGGCGAGGATATCGCCATTTTGGCTGGCGATGGTTTGCTGACCTATGCTTTTGAATTTATCGCCACTAAAACTGAGAACGTACCCCCCCAACAGGTGTTGCAGACGATCGCCCATTTGGCGCGGGCATCGGGTGCTGCTGGACTCGTAGGCGGTCAAGTGGTTGATTTGGAATCGGAAGGAAAGACAGATGTTTCTCTGGAAACTTTGAATTACATTCACGCTCACAAAACAGGCGCGCTGTTAGAGGCTTGCGTAGTTTGTGGGGCAATTCTGGCTGGGGCTTCGGCTGCGGATTTGCAGCGGCTGTCTCGTTTCGCTCAAAATATTGGGTTGGCTTTCCAGATCGTTGACGACATTTTGGATATTACTGCTACCCAAGAAGAACTGGGCAAAACTGCTGGCAAAGATGTTCAAGCAGGAAAAGTCACTTATCCGAGTTTGTGGGGAATTGAGGAGTCTCGGCGCCAAGCTTCGCAGCTTGTTGCTGATGCTAAGGCTCAATTGGCAGTGTTTGGGAGTAAAGCTCTACCGCTGCTGGCGATCGCCGATTATATTACCAGCCGCAGTAACTAGAAATACTAAACACTATGCAGGAAATTTGCAGCGGCATTTTAAACAATCATGTACTCGTGGTTGCTTTGATCGCTTGTCTGGCGGCTCAGATCATGAAGTTGCCGATCGAGTTGGTCAAAAACCGCAAGTTTAATCTTCGGTATTTGGTAACAACGGGGGGAATGCCCAGCGCTCACTCGTCTTTTGTGGGCGCTTTGGCTGCTGGAGTGGGACAAACGATGGGATGGGAAAGTCCAGAGTTTGCGATCGCTGCGATCTTTGCAATTATTGTGATGTATGACGCAGCAGGCGTCCGCCAAGCTGCAGGCAAGCAAGCTCGCATCCTCAACCAAATTATTGACGAGTTTTTTGAGGAAGATCACAACCTTAATGAAGCTCGCCTGAAAGAGTTGCTGGGACACACTCCTTTTCAAGTGCTTGTAGGTTTGGGGCTGGGAATCACTATTGCTTGGATCGCAGGGCCTGCATATTAAGTTTTAAGTACGGAGTAAATTTGGGGCAGTGGTGTTTTTTGACGAGTTGGAGGTAAAAGTTGGTGGCGGGGATTAATAGTTCGGCAACTCATCCGTCTCTAGCTCAGAAAAGCACCCGAACTTTTTGGAAGTTTATGGCAATGCCTATTCCCTAATTAAGCACTTCAAAAAGTTCAAAAAGTTTTTTCACTTCCCACTCCTTGGAATTGTTTTGCTATGCTCCAAAGACTATATGTACACAACTTCAGATGCCTAGAAAACTTTGAACTGCCGATAAAGGGGATGCCATCTGCTCTCTTGATTGGAAAAAATGGTGCAGGTAAATCAACTACTGCCTCTGCATTAGAAGTCCTTCAGAAGATTTGTCGAGGCATCAATAGAATGCGCGACCTGGAAAAACTTAACCTTATTAGCTCGAAAGATTTCGCTCGTGGAAGGTCGGATGTTCCCATCCGGTTTGAAATAGAAGTATTACTCGAAGAAAAATTATACAAATATGTCCTTGCCTTAGATTTACCAGAAAAATTTAGAGAGCTTCGAGTTTTTGAAGAGCAACTGCTAGTTGCAGGAGAGCCAATTTATTCTCGAAAAGAAGCCCAAGTCACTCTTCACACCAGCTCCCAAAATCGTGAAGCTCAGTTTCGGGTAGATTGGCATCTTGTTGCCCTGCCAGTAATTCAGGAGCAATCTGAGACTGATCCGCTTCATATTTTCAAGACTTGGCTGGCTCGCACGATCATTTTAGCCCCGATTCCCAGCTTGATGACTGGAGACTCAAACGGTGAAACTTTGGAACCAAAGCGAGATGGTTCAAACTTTGGGGAGTGGGTTTCGGGCTTACTGAGTCGCTATCCTGCGGCCTACACACAGGTTGATAAATATCTCCGAGAAGTCATGCCTGACATTCAGGATTTTCTGAATGAACTAATCGGCAAAGACTCGAAAAGCATGATTGTTCGGTTTGAAGCAAATAATGCGAATCTAAGTATTGAATTTAATGACTTATCTGACGGGGAGAAATGCTTTTTTCTTTGCGCTGTTGTCTTGGCTGCCAACAAATTTTATGGCCCCCTTTTTTGCTTCTGGGACGAGCCAGATAACTATCTATCCTTATCGGAGGTTGGACATTTTGTAATGTCTCTGCGACGCTCATTTAAAAATAGCGGTCAAATCTTAGTGACATCGCATAATCCTGAAGCAATCCGCAAGTTTTCAAATGAAAATACCTTTGTATTAGATCGCAAAAGCCACTTAGAGCCAACTTTAGTCAGACCGCTGAGTGAGATGTCTGTTAAAGGCGACCTGATAAATGCCTTGATTGGTGGCGACATAGAGCTATGAGTAATAAGTATCAACCGCACATTCATGTGTTGGCGGAAGATGATGCTAATCGCCAGATTGCCAACGGATTTCTTCTTGCGCCAAACCTTAATAACCGTGCTGTTAAAGTCCTGCCACTTCCTGGTGGTTGGAAAAAAACTGTGGAGGAATTCACGAAGAAGTATGCGTCTGAAATGCGACAATTACCACAAAGAATGATGGTTTTGCTCATTGATTTCGATGATGATGAAAATCGGTTGAGTTATGTAGAAAGTCATATTCCAGATGATCTAAAAGCAAGAGTATTCGTGCTGGGAGTGCTATCTGAACCAGAGAATCTAAGGACAGACATCAAAAAGACTTTTGAGGAAATTGGAGAAGGTCTTGCAAAAGATTGTTCTGACAACACAAATGAGTTATGGGGACATAATCTTCTCAAACACAACAAAGCAGAATTAGATCGTATGGCTTTATCTGTAAAACCATTTCTCTTTAAATAAATAGACCAAAAGTCGCGCACGCTACTTAAATGTCAGGTGCGCGATTGCCAATAATTTAGCGGAGTGTGGCTCGATCAAAAGTCGCGCAGCCTAATGACTACTGACCGAATTCTGCTTGCAGCAGGTCATCGTTGTCATCGGCGATCGTGGCGACAATAGTAATAACCCGGGAAATTTCCCCGGTCGAGATTTCCGCCATTGTCCGAGTCGATACTACGGCAACTTGATTGTCAACAATCGCAAAATGAGATTCCAAAGTAGACAGCCAATTCATTTCTAGAAGTTTCCGCATTAATTGAGCTTCATTCTTAGCTGGCAACTGCAGTACAAAAGCCCAAACAGTCAAAGTATCATCTTCGGTTTCGCCCGTGAGTTGCACGAACACTTCAACACTGCCGTACTTAAACTTCCAAAGATGTCCGCCAGCTTCACTTTGACCGACCATCACTTTTTGGTCTACAGCCATGCTGGCGATGACAGTTTCAATTTCTTCTGCATAGGTGACGGCTGTGGCTTTTTCGACCTGCTCGGAGGCGATCGCGCTTTCACTCGATTGGCTTTCTGCGGAAGCTGTTTGTATGTTCGGCTCGCTGGTAGTCATCAGAAATATGGGTTTGAAACCCCGTCCTTTTAGGACGGCTTTACATTGAGTTAAAACATGCAGCGGGGTGGAGGGGTATGGTTGCCCCTCCGATGAGGTATGGTTGCCTCAATCTCATGAAGGAGTAAAGTTAGCACGCGCCTTTGTTTTGAGAGCTTGTTAGGCCCAAAGCACTGTCCCTGTTACCTTAGAACTGTTTAACCTTCAGCGACAGAGCAAGGAACTAGCTACGCATTCTCCCGGTGTCGTGACTCAAAAAACGTAGTCAGTTAAGACTTAGGCCCGTCAGAACGGCTTGTTAGATTTCTCCTTCAAGCCTCATGCCTTTAGGCTGAGGTTCCTGACGATTATATTTAGATGGAAAACTATTCCAATAATCAGTTTACTTGCTAAAGCTTAAAATTATGACTTTAAATAACTGGTTCCGAGGCTAGGCCTGGGAACCAGTTAATCTCGCTTGTTTGCGGAGGCAGACGCAAGTTTGACTTGCAGAGCGGTTTCAACCAGGTTCCCGATCGTATTTAAGGCTTGGGCTTAGTCGCCGTCGGCTTCTTCTCAATGGTATTCAAGCCGTTGAGGAACATGGGCACCAATTTCTCCATAAATGCCTGCGGGTCGCGGTTCCAGGCGCGCTGAGCTACATCGACTCTAGTCATTTGCAGATCCGGGGCGAGCAGGGTTCTGGGTAAGCGTTCCATCAGGTATTGCGGGCGTTCCCACATCGGCATGGTGTTGGCAATATCCACTAGGCGGGTGACGCGGCGGAGTTCTGCCCCCAACATGATATCCATTCCCGATTCAAAAGCTGCTTGTTCGATCGCCACATACTTGCGCTTTGCCTGTTCCACCTTTTGGCGGTGTTCCGGGCTTTTGGCAGCTATGGAACCCAGCCAGCGGTTGCCCCAGCGGACGTGACCAGCTTCTTCGGGAAAAATCTTTTCGATTGTTTCGCGGATTTTGATGTTTTCTGCGGTTTGGGGAGCCTGTTTGAGGGCGTGGATGTGCGCTGAGAAGTATTCGCAGCCCCGCTTCTCGGTGACGTTAATCGCGGCGAGGGAAGAAATTACGAAGTCTTCGCGGTTTGTGGTGGGGTCTTGTTTTTCGCTGTCATACAACCTTTCAAATTCGTCAATGTAGGAGACTCCTGGCGGCGTTCCCACATTTTGGCCGAGGTCTACCAGCAAGTCGGTGAGCCACATGGCGTGCCGCGCTTCGTCGGAAATGTGCCGAGACAGGTCGCGCACGAGTTCGGCTGGTTCCCCGTTTAGCTGTTCGATCACCTCGGTGAGGTCTTTGCAACTGCGCTGTTCGCTAAACCGGTAGCGGTTGAGGGTGATCAGGTGAATTTCGCGATCGCGCACCACTTGAGCTAAAATTTCGCGCGCTCCCATAGCGTTCCGCAGCTTGCGGGGATAGGCAACAGTCATGCTTTTATGTTGTTTTGTAAAGATACCTATATAAGTGTAACGCAGTTTTTCGGCTTCCTAATTCACTCGCAAGGCAGAAAGTTATTGTTTAGCACGGAGATTGAATTTTATACAGACAATTTTTTTACTAGCTCAACCAATGACAATAGTTTTGAGTTGCGAGTCATACCATTTGAGATTTTAGATTGTAGATTTTAGATTAAAAATGACTGATGACTATCAGGGTTTGGAGCTTTTCTACAGTTACGTTATTTTTTTAAGCTCCTATCACGCAAGGGTTGCGCGGAGCACACAAAGCAACCTCATACACTCAAAACTTGTCAGGTTCCGTCGAGTCTGAAGCCTCAACACTAGCAGACTCTTGTTGAAATTTTCGCGCCTCTTCTACTTCTAATCTAGCCAGAGTAGTCGCCACATCAGCTAACTGTAAAGCCAGATTCATCCGACAAATCGGGTTTTTTTCCCTCCAGAGGTCTTTTGCCAAGAAATGCACTCGCGGGGCGAAACATTTTAATTGAATTTGGCGGAGTAACTTTCACCAGAAAACGAGCGAGAAGCCCCTGGCTTTAGACATGGGGAGGAAAGCGGCTGCGACTTCAGTCGCCTTGAATCAAAATCCATAGGAATAGCCATCTTTTTTGTGAATAGGTTGGCAATATTTATGACTAATTCCTGCTACTCTTCCCTTCATTGTAGCGATGTCGAACGAACCGGATGCACGGCAAAGAACTCGTCCCACGTAGGAACCGACTTTCTTGCCTGCGGTGACTGTCGCGCCAACAATATCGCCAGGAGAGAAAACCCACATGGATCTGCTTTTTTGATCTATGTCGAATTGGGAAGCCAAACCGATCCGTGCCACACATTTGTCGAGTACCGTGTCCTGCTGCTTTTATTAGCAGCGGTTGAGAAGTCAGCACCTTTAATTCTTCGACTTTACCTACGCAAGCAGCATCTAACCAGTGAGATTTAGGTAGCTGCAAACGAGTGCGATTGAATTTTGTCAAGCCGCCACTACCAGTAGAAACTGGTAAACCAGTCATACGGAGTTGATTAAATAACGCCCAGCGAGTCGAATTAACGGCTGCTGCGTCTTTTAATGGACGTTTTGCTTGAGACAGGATCTTTTTCAAGACATCTGGCTTCTTAGAGAGGAATTGCTCAATGCCTTGAGTTCCTTTCTTGACATTGCATTTTTCACAGGCAAGACAAAGATTAGAAATGCGATTAGATCCGCCTTGGGCTTTGGGATGAATATGTTCGACTTGTAGTGGTGTATCTGTAGCTCCACAGTACGCGCACTTTCTATCCCACTTATTCAACAAATATTCGCGGATCTCGTAACCACATAAAACGCCTTGCTGATACTCCAGTCCACTAATCTCTGGATTTTCTAGTTGTTGTAAGTCAAATCGCACAAGTTCTTGAGCAATAGAACCAATGGGAGCGACTTTCATCAATCTAGTTGCCCAGGTTAGGGTTGTTTCGACACGATGTTGTAGGCTTGGAGCCAGCCACCCTTTCGGGCGAGTTCTATTTAAAAATTTCGCTTTTCGATAGCGAGTATGGCGATTTCTTCTGCTCCTACGCAGTGAACGGCGAGATTCCAAGCTAGCTTTAATTGATTGACCGGGCGTGAGCTAGTTCTGCACCAAAGATTACGTCCTCTCCTTGCACTAATGCGATTCCAGTAGTTTTGGAGCCAGGGTCTAATTTAAGAGTGATTGGTTTTTGGGGTGCTGTTACCTCTACTTTGAGAATGAGTGTGAATGGATACCTTTTAAAAACAGCAGCTTTGCCAGTGGTTAGCAATTTGCGAGCCAATCCTGGGCGGATTGGATTGAGCGGTCGTTTGTGACTATCAAGTACAAAAACGAAATTAGACATAAAGTCCTCCATTCCTGGGTAATGTTCGCTCCCTTGAATGTTTTATGAGCTTGTTATGCCAAAAGCACTGGTTTAACCCCGCCCGAGCCTGTTTAACTTTTAGCGATAGAGCGGAAAACTAGCGTCGCATTCTCCGGTATCATGACTCAAAAAACGTAGGTCTAATCCTGTCTCTGGTAAGGTTCGGGCTTTCTTCTTGCACCGCTGGCGATCGAGCCGGACTTCCCAAAAGCCCCCGCTTTTAAGCGTGGGGTTCCTTACGGTCATAGTCTTTCTTCGGTTGAAGTCTGAATGCCCAGCAGCACCCGTTCTAGCTCCAAGTAAACAAATGTCAGCATGATTACTTTATCTTCATCGGTGATTGTAACACTACAGGTTGCCGATCGAGGTTCAACGCCTTCGTGCCTTACAACTACAGTATATTTTCCCTGCTTCAGGTTATCAAAATTCACATCGGCCTCAAACAGATCAACTGTCTCCTCGGCCACCACTCGTCCTTCTTGAGTCAGTAAAGTGACAAACGCAATGCCGTCAACTGAAGTCATGGCGACGTTACTCTGATTGCGGATCATCACAAAAATATCGGACATCATTGGGTCATTGGTAATTGCTAATTGCTAATTTAGAATGAGTGCATAATCTCACAAACAAAGGAGCATAAATACAGTGAATTATTTCAAGTTTTTGCTAATTTTGACTATTAGTGCAGCGGTTCTCGGTTTGGGAAGAAGTGGGGCCCTAGCTGCTGTCTGGAATATCTCTGAGAATGAGCCTGGTTTGCAGATTCACGGCGTGCGGGTTGCTCAAAGGGACGATCGCAATTTAAGCAACTCGAAAGGTACATTAAAAGAAGGCAGTGCCATCTCTGTCGATCCAGATGATGTGGTTGGCATACCAAAAGCTGAGGCGCGGCAGCGTTTCATTCTGAATAAGATATATCGGGTTCAGGAAGGCACTACCGCTGAGGATTTGTTTATTGTTGATGAGAAAGCAAATAAATGGGCTGTAGAGGATGTCTCAGAAGCTACAGAGGGCGCTACTACTCACAGCGTTGCCCAGATAGTGTCGGGTGACGGGAGAGTCTGGGCGTTGATCCAGAAGTTCTAAACTCAAAAAGAACGCCGCTTTTAAGGGCGGCGTTCTTTTTAATTAAAAATCACAGGTTAAAAATGGTATAATTACCATTTTTAACTTTTAATTTTCAATTATTAATTTTCTAACAGTCGTAGTAGAGAGCAAACTCGTAGGGGTGAGGACGCAGCCGCATCGGGTTGACTTCATTGTCGAGTTTGTAGGAAATCCAGGTTTGGATGAAGTCTTCAGTAAATACGCCGGTTTCAGTTAAGAAACTGTGGTCTTTTTCTAAAGCTTCTAAAGCGCCTTCCAAGGAACCGGGAGTTGAAGGAATTTTGCTCAATTCTTCAGGGGAAAGGTCGTAGATGTCCACGTCCAAAGGTTCGCCCGGATCGATTTGATTCTTGATGCCGTCTATGCCGGCGCACAGCATGGCTGCAAATGCTAAATAGGGGTTGGATGTGGCATCGGGACAGCGGAATTCTAACCGCTTGGCTTTGGGGTTGGTTCCCGACAACGGAATCCGCACTGATGCCGATCGATTCCCTTGAGAGTAAGCTAAGTTTACAGGGGCTTCAAAGCCCGGAACTAAACGCTTGTAGGAATTGGTCGTGGGGTTGGTGATTGCCAAAAGTGCCGGTGCGTGCTTGAGAATGCCGCCGATGTAATGCAGTCCCATTTGACTGAAACCAGCATATTGATCGCCTGCAAATAGAGGCTGGCCATCTTTCCAAATCGACTGGTGAACGTGCATCCCGGAACCGTTGTCGTTAAACAGCGGTTTGGGCATGAAGGTGATGGTTTTGCCGTATTTTTTGCCGACGTTTTTGATGACGTATTTGTAAGTCAGCAAGTAGTCGGCAGCTTGTACTAAAGTTGCAAAGCGGAAACCGAGTTCGCATTGACCGCCGGTGGCGACTTCGTGGTGGTGCTTTTCGATGGGTACGCCGCATTTTGCCATTGTCAGCAGCATTTCCGTTCTCATGTCTTGTGAGGTGTCGGTTGGTGCTACTGGGAAATAACCTTCTTTGTAACGCGGTTTATAGCCGAGGTTGCCGCCTGCTTCTTCTTTACCGGAATTCCAACGACCTTCGATCGAATCTACGTAATAGTAGCCGGAATTTTGGGTTTGGTCGAAGCGAACGTCGTCAAAAATAAAGAATTCTGCTTCCGGGCCAAAGAATGCTGTATCGCCGAGACCGGTGGAAAGCAAGTAGTCTATGGCTTTTTGGGCAATGGTGCGGGGACAGCGACTGTATGGTTCGCCGGTGCGAGGTTCTTTGATGCTGCAAATGAAGCTGATGGTCGGTTCTGCCATGAACGGGTCCATCCAAGCGGTGGTCGGATCGATTACCATCGTCATGTCTGATTCGTTGATGGCTTTCCAGCCCCTAATGCTGGAACCGTCGAAGGGTACGCCGTCTGTGAATGCGGTTTCGTCGATTTGGTCGTGGTACAGGGAAAGGTGCTGCCAGATCCCCGGCATATCGATGAATTTTAGGTCAACTATCTGGATCTTATTTTCTTGTATGTAGTTTAAGGCTTCTTGGGGTGTCTGGAACATGACTTACTCCTGATATTGGTTGTGTCTTGGCGATCTGCCGATTTCAGACTGTTTGGGCGATCGTAGGCCTTCAGTATCCACTATTTTGTATCTATGGCTACAAAATTTTGAAATAGTGGCCCAGTGTGGCCGGGCAGTTTGAGATTCTTGCCCTGTGGATTATTTTTCGGCTGAACATACAAGGCAAACGGCTGAATTTTACGACAGTTTGCCGCGGATAGACTACCCTTCGTGAAAATCCTATCTCAAATCTTAATCAAACGCCGATTTGTAGTAGTCTACAATAGGCGGTCTGTCTCAGATAGCAAAGTATTGATAAAGATTTTTGGGAGAGAAACTTATGCGCGATGCAGTGACGAGCCTGATTGAAAATTATGATGTTGCTGGTAGGTATTTAGACCGAGATGGTATCGATCGGTTGAAATCTTATTTTGCAACGGGCACGGCACGGGTACAGGCGGCGGCGGCGATTAACAGCAATGCTGCGGCAATTGTCAAGCAAGCTGGTATTCAGCTATTTGCTGAACAGCCGGAACTGATCCGTCCCGGGGGAAATGCCTACACGACTCGTCGCTACGCGGCTTGTCTGCGGGATATGGACTACTACTTGCGCTATGCTACTTACGCCCTGGTGGCTGGAAGTACCGACGTGCTCGACGAGCGCGTGCTGCAAGGTTTGCGAGAAACTTACAATTCTCTAAGCGTTCCCATTGGCCCGACGGTGATGGGGATTAGCATTATGAAGGAGATGGTTAAGGCTCAAGTGCAAGCTGCTGGCTTGTCTGTGGGGCCTTTTTTGGATCAGCCTTTTGATTACATGATTCGCGAATTGAGCGAACAAGATATTTAACTACCAGCCGGGAAGTCCCTCGGTATATTTAAAGGGGATTAATCTGAGCGCTGCGCGAAGTACCCCGAATAAATTACCGCAGGGATGAAAGGCTCGTCGGGTGTAGGTACCCAAACCGACAATTATTTCTGTATATCCCTTGATAATCTGGAAATACTCTGATACTCTATTGGCAAGTGGGGGTGGAACTACCTCACTATAAAAAGCCTTTGAAAAAAAGGAAAAAGAAGCCTGCGGTCTAACTGTACTCAGTCTGTACTCAGTTGACCGTCAGGTTTGTTCACGTCAATTTGCTAGTTCTTTTAGCAGCAAATTCCGCTTGTTGCTTGCAGTTAGCAGCAGTTGGATCGATCGCTTTTTTTGACCTCACAGCCTCCAAGCGATCTTTTTTTATGGGTTAGACAATTTTAGATTAAAGATTTTAGATTAAAAATTTTAGATTAAAAATTTTAGATTAAAGATTTGAATAATTGGGAATGACTGATGAATTAAGGGTTTGGATCTTCCCTATAATTGCATTCTTTCTTGAAACTGGTGCTAAAAATCGCCAACACACCCCCAGACGAGGCATTTGTCCAGGGGATTTTTGCTTTGGCGCAGAGCGACTTGTGCGACGGTTGTTGCTTCTACTTCGCCGTTGGGGTAAAGAATGTGGATGATGTCACCGCTGACGAAGGCGAGGGGATTTTCTTGACAATTGCCCGGATTTCTGATAGGAAAGTTAATTGTTTTCATGGTCGATCGCCCTGATGGTATTTGTAGCGCTTTTAGCTGCATATAAATCATCCGCTAGTCGCAAAAATTATTGTGTGATTCTACGGATGTTTATCTGTGATAAAACTACACACTCAGAGCGATCTCAGTCACATCATGTGAGGTGGGGCGATCGCCCCGCGACAATGGAAAAACCAAAATAATCGCCAAAAATTAGCAGTGGGGCTTGTGCGTAAGTGCTAATCTGGTACTGTTCTTAACCCATTGGTGTCAACTTAACGTCAAACCCCATCACAGACTGCTGTGTGGCTATTAAATCTAGATCCCCCCTAGCGAGCGGGCGGGCACGGGGAGTAGGGGTCGCACCGCCCCTACGAAGGGGGGGACAAGAGTCTTTTCAAAGTCAACCCCTACTCCCCTTCTTTAGGGGGATTTAGGGGGATCTAGACTTAGCGTAAAAACGAGATTTCCCAAGGGTTTCAGGCGATTGTTGACATTAATGGTTCTTAACCCTATCCGTACAGATTAAAAACCTTGGCTAAACAGCGACTAGACACTTTATTGGTCAGCCTAGATTTGTGCAGTTCCAGACAGCAAGCTCAGGCCTTGATTCGGACTGGGAAAGTCTCCATCAACCAACAGGTAGTTGACAAACCGGGCACTGAGGTTGACATTGCAGCAAAAATTCAGATCAAAGAGCGATCGCGCTATGTTTCCAGAGGCGGCGACAAATTAGCCAAAGCTTTAGAAGTTTTTGCGATTCCCGTTGCAGGCAGAATTTGTCTCGACGGTGGCATTTCCACAGGCGGTTTTACCGACTGTCTCCTGCAAGCCGGCGCTGCCCTAGTGTACGGCGTAGATGTTGGCTACGGTCAAGCAGATTGGGGCTTGAGGAACGATCCGAGAGTAATTTTGAAAGAACGCACCAATTTGCGGTACATGACTGCTACTGAGCTTTACGGCAATTCACCCCCCCCAGCCCCCCCTTGTCAAGGGGGGGAGCAAGATTCTTTGCCAATAGGGGTTTATGCAGATTTGGCGGTAGTAGATGTGTCGTTTATTTCCCTGGATAAGATTTTACCCGCGCTGTGGGAATTGTTGGTACCACCGCGAGAAGCAGTGTTGCTGGTAAAACCGCAGTTTGAGGTAGGGCGGGAGAGAGTCGGGAAAAAAGGCGTAGTGCGAGACTCAGCAACTCAAGCTGATGCGATTTTTCAAGTGTGGAAGGCAGCCACAGCTTTAGGATGGCAGCAACGCGGCTTAACGTGGTCGCCTTTACTTGGCCCGGCCGGTAATATCGAGTATCTTTTATGGTTGGGGATCGATCGCGAACAGGAGCCAGAGCCGAGGGCGATCCTCTTCGAGGGCTGCGCTAACGAAGAGGATGTTGTGAAGGAACGGATCGCACAAGTTACCAAAGCGGCGGCGCGGGAACTTGTCGATCGATTGTAGATTGTAGATTGTAGATTGATTTCAAGATGTCAAGCTAATCTATTTTAAAAGTCAAATTAGGAACTCCAGATTGATCTAAAATTTCAATTTTTTTGTCAATCAGACTCCTAAACTTTCACAAGAGTGAATAATTCCATGCAATCATTCAAACAAGCCGGCTCGATTTTACTCTACGTTCTAGGTGCCATCGGATATGTAGCAATTGTAGCTAGTATTGTAGGCGTTTCAATGCTCATCAAGTGGGCAGCTCTGCTACTGGCAGACAAATTATTATATACAATTCTGATTATCGGGGATTTGTTGAGGGGTATCGAAATTATTGAACTGTTAAATATATTGGTATTTGCATTTATCGGTATGGGAGTGGGTGTGGCGACAAGGCTTCTACACCCTCAATACGGTCGCAAAATTAGTGCGGCTTTGTTGATAGTTATAGTTCCCTTAGTTTTCATGATTACGCCAGCCATCAGATATAATTCTTGGCTGGAAAAAGTAGGAGAATCCGATAAATTATCGCCTCCGGAAACTGCCACATTAACTAACTCATTTTTGAACAGAAAGGTAGGACTGCCTGGTTTTATCGGTTATTACGTATATAGTGGTCAGTTTCCGGTTATTCCGACGAAACAATCAGAGATGAAAGACCTTGACAGCTTTGAAAAAAAAGTTAATTCCAGATTTGTACAGTTCACAGGTATTGCTCCGACTATTGTTTCTTGGTCAATGCGGGTTTGTTTTTGGCTGATTAGAATATTTTACTTTTCTATAGCGGTAATTGCGACGATCGCGCATTTTAGGGAAGGTGTTAGAATTGCCAGACGGTAATACGATTTTCGATTTTGGATTTTCGATTTTCGATTAGAGAATTGGGAATTACTGATGAGTATGGTGGTTGGGAGTTTACCTACAGTTGCATACTTTTTTGACCATTGTGTAAGAAGAAAAGCATTAGGGTGAGTCAGATGCTAGCTCTTCGATTATTCACAAATAACCATCTGGTGACGCACCCTACTCAACTACTAGGGCAATTTTTAATTGCCAATTTTAAACTCTTGCTGCAGGCGATCGATAATTGTATTACGCTCGATGGTGGCGAGAATGTCTTGAATTACCGTATCTTGTCCAAGGGGGCCCCAGGTGCAGCCTTTTTCTAAATAAACTTGGGCGGCGCGACCGACAGCGTAGGTTCCGTAAGCTGCTAAACTAGCTTGAGTGACAGCAACTCCGGCAAAAGTAGAAAAGCCGATGTGCGGGGCCGCAGCGGCCGCAGTTTTGCCAAATCCCAAGAGGAAACTGCTACCCAATTCTCCCAAAAGTACGCCGCCAGCGCTGGAGAAAATAGTCTGCCAAAGTTTCCCGGCTTCGTAACCAGTCATAGGTAAGCCGTAAAGTCTCGATAAAGAGCGAATTAACGCTAAATCTGCGACACTTGCTCCCATTACATCCAAGAAAGCCACGGGATTTAAACCGACAGCCAAAGCTTTATATTTTGCAAATTGCCAGATTAAATCTTCGGCTTCTGTTTGCCGCAATTTGAGAACGTGACGGGCAATGTTTGCTTCGGCATCTCTAGCTTCAACTAAAGCATTTAGAGCGAGGAGCGATCGACCTTCTCTGTTAAGAATTGTCAAAATTTTATGTTTGAGTTCGTCTATCTGCGCGGGCGGCGACTCCCATTCGTAAGTGACTCTTCCGTCGGACCATTCCACCCGCACTTGCACCGGCGCTGGTTCGGCGGCTACCATGACTATTTCTAAAGATTTGGAAGTTTTAGGCGGTGATTTTACAGTAGATTTATCGGAGGAGTTGTTTGGGCGATCGGACAAATTTTCGCTATCTGTTTCCTCTATTACCGCAGCGGCTGCTAACTCTTCAGAATTTCCCAGCGCTTGCAAACTTTGGTAAATAGCTTTTCTGTCTAATTCTGGATACAGGTCAATTTTATTAAAAACTAAAATCACCGGTTTTTGAGCTGTTTGCAATTCGCACAGTGCTTGATATTCAGTTCGGGTAATATCGCCTGCAACGACAAACAGAATTAAGTCAGCTTGGCGAGTTACTTGTTTCGCCATTTCGCCGCGCACTTCGCCGCCAACTTCATCAAGTCCGGGAGTATCGATTAATTCTACTTGCACCCCTCCTTTCCCCCCCTTGGCAAGGGGGGGTTCCATAAGCCCCCCCTTGGCAAGGGGGGGTTGGGGGGGTTCCTCGCTGTCAAGGAAGGATAAAGGCACACTCCAGCGCACGGAACGCGGCCACTGAGTCACGCCGTTGAGAGGGCCTGTTTGCAGAATTTTATGACCTAAAAGCGCGTTTAATACGGCTGACTTGCCACGGCTGACTAAGCCGAAAGTAGCAATGCGGATTATGTTGTGGTCTAGTTTTTCTGAGGTGGAAGTTAAAATATCTAACTGATATTGCAGCGCCGCTTCTAATTCTGTATTATTCGAGTTTTTTTTGCCTTGGCGCAGGTGAGAGTAGCGCGCCAGGGATTCGCGCAAACTGGCACGGGCAAGAGATAAGCGATTTTCTTGAAGGGAATTGTCAGCCATTGGCGATCGGCTTGTTTAAGCAGGTATAATTGATCGTCGAATTATAAATCCTATTTCTTATTTTAATACAATTTAAAAAAAAAATCTAGCTTTTTAGTTACTAATTTTCCAAAAAATATTGAACGGGCATCTTGCCCATTCCACAATCACAAAAAATTTTTGTGGAACAGGCCGGAAAGCCTGTTCTTTTCCCTAACACTAGGCTCCGCCTCGGAAAATTTGATCGACGTTCAACTCCATGTTAGGAAATGTAGACGAAATAATGCGATCGCTCCCTCTGAACTGTGTAATCCTATACTCTCCGTCCACAAGCTGACAAACCGAAAGCGTGGGTTGTTTGGGGTCGCCAATATGACGTATACCGCCGAATCCAGCATAATCCGCAATCCAATATTCGAGAATTCCCATCATTTCGTAATCTGCCAACTTTTTTAGATAATCGTCGCGCCAGTTGGTACTGACAACTTCAACAAGTAGCGGGATAGATGTTCCTTGGGTGATTGTTGCTGACTTCAACCATAAGGGTTCAGATGCTAAAGCCTGACGGTTTAATAACAAAACATCAGGGATATATCCTGTATCTTTAGCTGGTGGCTTAACTAGCGCTTTCGAGGGAATGCGGTATGGAAGTTGCAGTTCGGTGTAGAGCAGCGTAAATTCTTGAACAAGGTATGCTGTGATATCTTCGTGTTCTCCTGTTGGCTGCATTTCAACCATTACCCCATCGTGAAGTTCGTAGCATCTGTTCTCAGCTTTGGATTCTATAAATTCTTCAAAGGTTAGTATTTTTGGTTGAGTTTGTATCATCGTGCAAACTGTCTTTGATTGTATAATAGAAGGAAGAAGGAAAATATTAACTGGTTCCCCTGCTCTGCCGGGGAACGGGCAAGATGCCCGTTCCACAACAAAAAACTGTCTTGTGGAACAGGCCGGAAAGCCTGTTCCTTTATTTTACTTAATTGACCGCCGACTTAAGGGTTTCGGGTCCAGATACCTGAGAGGAAAGGCGACTCGCCACTTGGTTGACGAAAGATTGCAAGAAAGAAACTTGCTGATTTTGCGTAAATACGGCTTGCAAAGTTTTAGTCAAATGGTCGATATTTAAAATGCCTATTCCAGCATTTTCCCCTTCTCGACTTTGGAAATATTCAATTAAACTCAGTCCAGCTATTCTGGTAAAATATGCTGCACTAATTCCCTGCACCGCGCCTCCTGCTACGTAGGTGACGGCATTGCTTTTCAGCAGTCCAGTAATAGTTTGGGTAGACATTTCTACCAACCCTAATTTAAACATTTGACTTGCCAAAGTTGCCGCTACTGTCTTAGCTTGGTCTAAGGAAAACTTTTGCTGGTAGATAGCGCCGAGGTCGATTACAAGTTGGGTACTGATGGCGGTTGTTGCTAGCAAGTCTAAAGCTGGAACCGGGTTAGTAAAGACGGCGGCGGCGGCGATGTACTGATATTGTTCGATAATGGGAAGTGCCCGATCGCGCCTGACTGCATTTAATAAGGTTTTCGCCTCTAACTTGATACTTGCAGCCTCGCGCACTGCACTCGCCCAGACCAACTGTTGCCGTTCTTCAGTTAAGATTTTAGTCAATCTTTCCGTCAGCCCGTCGAGTTGAGAGACTTGATTTTCGATGCGTTCTTGAACTGTGCCGTCCGCTTGGTGCTGCCGCACTTTAATAGAATTGGGAGAAGCTGCGATCGCAATTATCTCTTCTGTCCCCAATATTCCTTGCATTTTCTGCTGCAAAGAGTGCAAAACCTGCGACTGCTGTTCTGGCAAATATTGGTCTTGTTTGTTCCAGACTAGCAGCACGCGCTGACCTGCAGACGCTAGCTGAGATAATGTTTGAAATTCCGAATCTGTGATGTCGCCCGCTGTCACAAACAGCACTAAATCACCGTTGATTTTGGCATCGGCATTTGTATTAGCAAACAGCGCTGCTGTTTCTTGTAAACTAAGCTTTTGCGAGTGTTGAGAGACCCAATTAGAATTTAAAACTTGAATTAAGGCAGTTTTGCCGACAGCTTTGCCGCCAGTTACGGTAATCCGTAAATCTTGTCTATCTAATTCGCTTCTGAGCCGATCGAGCTGTGCTGTTAGATTAGCAGGATCAGCAGAGTTTGGAGCTTCTGAAGCGAGCAATTTAATTGCTGTTTCTGAAGTCGCGATCGCTTTTTCGGCTGCTTCCCGGTTGGCCAGGGGTTGCGGGAGTGCGAGTTCGAGTTTGGGGGATTGTTGCTTCCACCACCAATACCCCGCACCGGCAGCCGCCAAGCCGATGAGTGCCGTTTCGCCCATTTCTGAACCCGAATGCTGTAGAGTTTCCAGCAGCCACAGCGCTGCTGAAAGTCCTATTCCGCCTATCAAAATCGGTCGCCGCAAGTTAAGTGTCATTTTTTCCTTCCTGTGGGTATTGTCACCAAGCTTAACCTTCGCCGGCTTGGCCTCCCTCCCTATATTCCATCGTACCTCTGCGGCATCCAAACTGGCAGGCGGGCGATCCGACTTTTTGCGATCGGGATTTGCGGCCCCGGCGACAATCAACTTTTTGCACTTCTACAAAGGGGGAATGAAGGGCTGAAGCCGTCACTACAAACCAATAGATTTTTACAGGATTTTGCAAATATAATAGTTGATTTTGGCTTTATGTTGGTAATGCTTGAGATTGTGATTCAAAAATATCAATTATTTGTTTGGGAATTGCTCGCGGGCGCATGGTGGTCACTTCAACCCAAACCCAAAGCGCCTCTGCTTTTAACAATATTTCGTCACTTCCAGCCAAGCGAATTTCGTAGCGGCGGACAGCGCGCGGGCCGCGCATTTGTTCGATCCAAGTGGATATCTCCAATCGATCGCCCGAGGCTGCCGATCGCAAATAGTCAATCTCTATCCGCCGCATGACAAAGACGCCGCCCAATTCCCGGTAGCGATCGAGTGTAAATCCCAAGTGTTCTAAATGTTCGATCGCAGCGTGTTCTAAATAATGCTGGTAGACAGCATTATTTACGTGACCGAGGGCGTCCATTTCGTAATGGCGCACTCTAATTTGTGCAGTAAATGGTGCCAATTTCTCACCTTTCCACTTGTTGCGGTATTTTGTAGTTCCGAGTGCGATCGCGCTCTGGGTCGATACTCGATCGGAACTGATTGCAAGTTACACTAATCATAGTTGAAACGCCACTACTTCCAGGTTAATATTAGTCGTGGAAGCACGATCGGTGAGCACCTTGGTTTTTTAACCACAATACACTGGCTTAAAACCCTCAGTCTCGGTTAACCCAGTTTCGTGGTTCTGAGTGCGTCCCCGACTAAACCTTTGAGAAATCGGACGGGTAATTGTTTAGTCTCCCAGACAAATCCCTAAACCGCGGGCAGTTTTAACCAGAGTACCATCGAAGTCTACAGGTCTGTATTTGGCGATCGCATCTTCCAGAGGAACGCTCACAACTTCCCGCTTTTGCCAAGATACCATGCAGTCGTATTTCTCTTCGGCAATTAAATCAACTGCTGCGATGCCAAAAGCAGAAGCAATTAATCTTTCTAGCGATGAAGGAGTTCCTCCGCGTTGAATGTGTCCCAAAACGGTGACGCGAGTTTCTGCACCGCTGCAGTCAGAAATTGTATCAGCTAAATACTGACCAATTCCGCCTAATCGACTTTGACCTAAACGATTTGTGTGCATTACTAATTCGCCTTCTTCAGTGCGAACTGCCTCCGCTACTATAATTAAACAGTAGTTTTTTCCCCGGTCTTGGCGTTCTTGGATTTGGGCACAGATTTTGGAAATTGTGTAAGGGATTTCGGGAATCAGAATTATATCAGCTCCCCCTGAAATTCCGGCACTAATTGCAATATGTCCGGCGTCGCGTCCCATGACTTCAACAATCATAACGCGGCTGTGACTGGCCGCAGTAAAATGCAAGCGGTCGAGTGCTTCAGTGGCAATATTGACAGCAGTATCAAAACCGATGGAACGCTCGGTAATTCCGACATCATTATCAATAGTTTTAGGAATAGCAACTAAATTCAAATTACCTTGTTGAGCAATCTTCCTGAGAATGGCGAGACTGCCATCGCCACCAATGCCAATTAAGGCATCCAGACCTAGTTGATGATAGCCTTCGATAATGTCCTCAGCCCGATCGCGTAGAGTCCCATCCGGCATCGGGAAAGCAAAAGGGTCGCCCTTATTTGTCGTGCCTAGCATCGTACCACCAATGGTGAGCCACGAGTCTACTTTCTCAATATCCAATGGAATTGCTTCAGGGGGACGACTCATCAATCCGTTGGTGGCTTGACGAATCCCCATCACTTTCCAATTGTAAGTTCCCGTTGCGCGGTAGACAACGGCTCTAATAACTGCGTTTAAGCCTGCACAGTCACCCCCGCTGGTGAGGATACCGATACATTTTTGTTCTCCCATAATTGCCCGACTTTTGTTACTCTGAATATGAGTTGATATTTTTAGATCCCGATCGTCCAATCCTGATTTTAGACGTAAATAGGTAGGCAAAAATAAACTTTACTCTGTAACAGAATGTAAAGCTATCATAACTTTTGTGATTGCTTTCATAAGATATCGCTCCTTTGGGGAGCGTTTCACTCGTTTTTGACTACTTATGTATTTTCAAGCTTCATCGACCTAATTGAGTGCCTCATCTCTGAAGCATTCCACAAGTTCGATCGCCAACTTGCGTAGCATCGCCAATCACCGTCTCCAACAAAACATCAATTTTACTTGGGATTGAGGCGTTTAGAAACTTGGTTAATTATACCGCTGAGAATAGCACCGCCCATAAGAATTCCGAGGGCGGGATTAAATACGGGCTGCCAGAGACTGTACCACAAATCAAAACCGAGATTCACGCCAGTCGATCGACCTGCTACTGCGATCACAAACCACCCAAAAATGGCAAAGACGAAAAACACATCAGCTACTAAAAACAAGTTGAGCAAGTTAAGAAATTTATCTTTCATTGTCGAGGGTTCCTTTTGAGTGTATATGTGTCAAGTTTTGGCAAGCGGTTGGTAATGGAGCGGATTGATAGCTGCAACTGGCGATCGAATAAAGATAAAATATCATTCAATTGTTTTCGCGCACAGGCTGTCAAAATATGGTTCGCTATACACTTCCTCAAAGCCCCGAAATTATTTTAACTGTCAAAGGGAAAGATTCAGCCAAAGCCCGCGAAGAAGCGATGGATCGGCTGATGGAGCTCATGGATGAGGGCAAGCTGCCTACGGAACTCGTGGAGGGATTTGGGCCCAAGCAGTTTGTTGAAGTTAAGGATATCGAAGATGCTGCGTCTGAAGGCGAGGACGCGATTACTGAAGCCGTGCAGATTTTGAGCAATTTGGCAAGTCTCAAATTGAAAGTGATGGAATCCCGCGAAGAAGCACTCAAAATCCGGGCGGCGATCGACATTTTGTTTACAGATGAGGCTGTGACTGCCGAGGAAATTAGTCGTTTGAAAGATGGTTTCAAGGTTCTCAAAAACTTTGCTCAAGCTAACGTCCGCTATCGAGAAGCTAGAAGTAAAGCCGAAGAAGCGCGGGCAATTCTCGACGAAGCTTTGCAATCTGTCGAACCGGAAAACAAGGCGCAGAAATCCGCGAAATAGTAGCAGGTTGCATTGACACTCACATCTTGCACCATTCTCGCTTAACAGGCAAGATCCCTGTTTCACCAGAAAATTCACTCTTTGTGGAACAGGCCGGAAAGCCTGTTCCTAAAAAAACTGATTGAGAATGGTGCAATATCTCAGTTGAAACCTATTTCTGTCATTGCGATCCGAAGGGAAGCAATCGCAAACCTCGGCGATTGCTTCGTTTTTTTTATTCGGACATATAATAACTCTGCTGGCAGACATAATATTAATTATATCCACATTTAAATCTGGGAAAAATTGTGAGCCAACAAACAGAACCTCTTAGAAACTCGATGTCAGGCAGCTTGTTGCTGGCTAAACAGTTAGGTTTTCAACCAAGAACTGTGATTGATGTCGGTGCCGCCTTGGGAACTTTTAACCTTTACGAAACTTTCCCCAATTCGCGACATTTGCTAATTGAACCCATCGCCGAAAATGAACCTTACCTCGCCAAAATTTGCCGCAAGCTCAAAAGTGCAGAATACATTATTGCTGCAGCGACCAAAGAATCGGGAGTTTTCACCCTCAACGTCAGTCCCGGTATGGTGCATTCTTCACTTGCTGAAAATCGCGTTACTGACAGCAGCAATCCTTATTTGAGGAACATACCAGCAATTACCCTGGATGGAATATGCAGGGAAAGAAACTTGCCAGGCCCGTATTTAATTAAAGTTGATGTAGACGGACAGGAATTAGATGTTTTAGCAGGAGCAACTGAGATTTTGCAGCAGACTGAATATGTAATTGTAGAAGTTACTTTATTCGGTCAGATGTATGATGTAATGAGTTTTATGAAGTCCCAAGGCTTCGCAGCTTACGATATTGTTGATTTGGCATATCGCCCGATTGATTCAGCTTTGTGGCAAGTTGACATGGCTTTTGTTAAGGAATCCGGCCACTTCCGAAGAGAGAGGGGTTACGCGACAGGAGAGCAGGATATCGAAGCACTTAACTCGCATCTCAAAGCTTATCGGGAAAGTTTCATCCAACACATTGAGACTCATTACAGCGACCCAATAGAGCCGGAACCACAGGTCACTCAACCTGTTTTGGGCGAAGATTATGTCATCATTTAACTCAACTTGCTTCCATGATACCAAATCCGGGTCGCACTTCGCACGCTTATTTAATTAACCCTCAACATCTAAAAAACTGGTTTTCTAAATGCTGCTATTGTCCTCTATAAGCTTGCAATCTGTTGTAAATTGGCTTTCATGGGATATCAGAAAGTGGGAATGCCCTAATCCGGCAGGGTTGTTTCATTCTCTTGTAGGGGCAAACCCCCCGTGGTTGCCCCGATGCCTGAAATACCCATGAAATCATCTGTGGGTGAGGGCGGGCACGGGGGCACCGCCCCTACAAAAGCCTGATTTTCCGTAGGGGCAATCCTCCCGTGGTTGCCCCGAAACTACAAAAGCCTGGTTTTCCGTAGGGGCAATCCCCCCGTGGTTGCCCCGAAACTACAAAAGCCTGATTTTCCGTAGGGGCAATCCCCCCGTGGTTGCCCCGAAACTACAAAA
>NZ_JAUBUJ010000011.1:0-92830 GCF_036705405.1 Microcoleus sp. B13-B6 | reverse complement strand
GCCTGATTTTCCGTAGGGGCAATCCTCCCGTGGTTGCCCCGAAACTACAAAAGCCTGATTTTCCGTAGGGGCAATCCTCCCGTGGTTGCCCCGAAACTACAAAAGCCTGATTTTCCGTAGGGGCAATCCGACCCCTACTCCCCGTGGTTGCCCCGAAACAGCCCTACGCTGTGACGGGAGAGTGTCAACTACCACAATTAATCCCAAGGCGCTTTTGTGGTGGATTGTTGAGTTGCTAGCAGCCTAAGCTGTCAACCATTAACCAGTGGAGGCGGTCAATTCTATTTCTTTAGCCCAAGGTATTGCTGCCAAAATATAGTAGATGTCATTTCCTTTGAAGCACTTTTCCATTTTTCACTTACGGATGACCATTCATTAATACCTTCAGCAGCAACTTTAAACCACCTAGTCAAAAGGTTAGTACCAGCTACTTTATCTACCTCATTTTGGTTGTTATAGCTTTTACTAAGCTTTACAATGCTCATGTGAAAGCTTTCTGGGTCAGTGTTTTTGATAAAATCTGGGCCTTTTAGATAGTCTTCAAAAGCTTTTACAACCATCTCTACATGATTGTAATCAAAGTTTGCTAAAGCCTGAAGGATTACTTTTGTCAAATGCTCAACTGCAGCCATATATTCTGGAGAGTAATGGATGGAATAAGCTATTAAATCATTGCGGATATAATAATAATTTTCCCAATTTACATTTTTGGCCGCCGCTGGTTGGTGCCACACCGCCATTGATGGAAAAGCTACAATGTTATTGCCCAACTCTTTTATTCTTAAACCAAACTCTACATCATCTATTTTGATAAATAAAGGCAGCGGTAATTGAGTTTGTTCAACAAGTTCCTTAGAAAAAGAGAAAAACCAAAATCCGCCATAGTCTACATCTTCTTCCTTGAGCAACCTGTTGAGAGAATTAGAATCTCGTAAATCGATATTATAATTTAAAGCAATTAATGCCCCAGGCCCAAATCCTCTAGTTTTAGAATAGGCGTTGTACGATGCTCCTGCTTCATACAAGATATGCTTTTTCTGTAAATTTAGCAGTCCACCCGCTACAGCAAAATCAGAATTGGCGTATTCATACAAAGGAAATAATTTATAAATACATTCACTTTCTAACTCTATATCATCATCCATAAGCAAAAAGTGAGAATATTTTTTTTCCTCTAAAGCTTCCACCAACCCTCTGGTAAAGCCCCCGCTTCCACCAGCATTTATATTAGGAACTAGCCTCAGTTTTGGCTTTCCGAAATCAGCTTCATCTAAAGTTCTACCATTATCAACAACGAATACTTTAAAGTCCTTGGTTTCTAGCAATTCATCTTGAAAAATTGCACTTAATGTATTTTGTATGAAGTCCTCTTTTTTAAAGGTGCAAATGACAATCCCCAAGGATGCTTCTCTAGTTTTACTTTGATCGGTTGCTATCGAGGCCCCTTTAAATTCACCCTGTTCACTAGAACAAGTTATTTCAAAATATATTCTGCCCGCTTTTTTGCCTTGAAGGAGATTTATTGGTGAGAGTTTTACAGGGTCAGAGAATTGACATTTCTCAAAGCTCTCTTCAGAAATTATTTCTTTGTTTTTTTGTCCATCAAATTCTCTGTAAACAGAAACTTTAAAATCGCCTTCAAGTTTCAGCACATAGTAGATAGAGCTAAGAGTTGTATATTGAGTATAATATCTCTCGTAAAACGAATTAAAGTAAGAATTTGAGGAGACAACACCCCCCTGAGATAAAACAACTTTTTTGTCATTTTCCTGGTAGTTTATAGATGCAGATTCATTACACCGTATATATACATCGGCGCTTTCGGCGGATTTTGGGAGCTTAATTCCAGCTAATATGTTCATGTAATATGTACCTCTTCTTGTAGTAAACTTAGTAATTTAATTTGACTGCTCTTAAGCAGTCTTAGCTTAAGAATAATTTGTAGCTAGCTTCTAGCACGTCCTCCTTTAGGCATAACTGCTATCACATTTTTTTAAGTCGTGGATAAAGAGATTGATATCGAAACCAAGCCTCTTCTAGGATTGGATCAACTGATTGGGGAGTGGCAGCAAGCATTGGTGTGGCTGCCAGTTTGATGGTGTCATTAGCATCTGCGTATACGCCAATTCCGATACCCGCCAGTAGAGCAGCACCACGCGCGGAAGCCGCAGCAACTGTAGTTGCATAGAGGGGTATTCTCAATACATCAGTCAGTAATTGTTTCCAAGGCATTTCTGCAGTTCCACCGCCTGCTAAACGCAGTTCTGTCGCTTTAAAACCTGTTGCCTCAAGTGCCTCAAAACCTTGTCGCAAGGCAAAAGCAACTCCCTCTAAAGCTGCCCGCATCAAGTGCGCCTGTGTGTGATGAAGTCCCAGCCCCACCCATGCCCCACGTATATATGGATCAAGGTGTGGAGTTCGCTCACCCGTGAGGTACGGCAAAAATGTCAACCCTTCACATCCTGGGGGAACAGAAAACGCTTTAGTATAGACTTCCTGCCAGCTTAAGCCGAGGATACCTCGCACCCACTCAAGCGCTAACCCGGCATTTTGCATTGCTGCAAGGGTGTACCACTGGTTAGGTAGGGCGGTTCGATAGAGATGGGTACGACCATGACGATCGATAATTGGTTGCGATCGAGGTGTAATGATTTGAGCGCCTGTGCCAATGGTTAGTTGAACCAATCCAGGCTCTAGTAGTCCGTTACCAAGCGCCGCCGCTGCCGTATCCGCAGCACCAGCAATAACGGGTAAGCCAACTCTTAAGCCAAGATGCTCTGAAGCAATAGTTGTTAGGTAGCCTGCGATCGCACTAGAGGGGATAATTTTTGGTAACCAATCACCACGTAGATTCAGCGCTGAGACTGCATCCTCTGCCCAGTTATCCGACACAACATCGTAAAGCAAAGTACCGCTAGCATCAGATGGTTCCGTTGCAACTTCTCCAGTCATCCGTAACCGCAGCCAATCTTTTGGCTGGAGTGCCCAACGCGCTTCGGTGTAAACATTAGCCTCGTGTTCTCGTAGCCACAACAAAGTGGGGCCCGCCATTCCAGCCGTAATCGGGTTGCCCAAGCGCTCTAGAATAGCCGCATCGATCGAATGATAAGTGTTCAGCGTGGCACTAGAGCGAGTATCTGCCCAGAGGATAGCAGGGCGCAGGGGCTCACCAGACTCCGAAGCTAGGACAACACCGTGCATTTGCCCTGAAAGTCCGATCGCCTGTACCCGATCAGCGTGATTTCCCACTGCCTTCCTAACAGCCGAGGCAACCGCTAACCACCAATCTTCTGGTTCCGACTCAGCCCATCCAGGTTGGGGTGCATGAACAGGATAGGAGTTTGATGCTTCACCTATAGTGGTTCCGTCTGTCGCTAGGAGCAATGCCTTAGCAGAGCCTGTTCCTAAATCTATTCCAAGCAGCATTGGGCTAATCCTCAATTATTCAGTGTCTTAGGATCGTGGATTAAATAACTTCGTAGGTTGGGTTTCGTTCCTCAACCCAACCTACAAAAAATGCAACTTATTTAATTCTCATTCCTTAGCAAACGGGCGATCGCTTTTACCAATTCATCAGGTTCAACAGGCTTGGAGATATGCATCTGAAATCCGGCAGCTAAGGCTTGCTGCTGATTGATTTCTCCAGCATAGGCAGTAAGTGCGATCGCAGGAATCGTGCCTCCCTGTTCAGGAGACCACTTTCTAATGTGCCGAATCAGGGCATAACCATCCATCTCTGGCATCCCAATGTCACATAACAGCAGATCGGGGACAGATTGATTCAGGAGAGTCAACGCCTGTGCAGCCGAAGCGGCTGTGGCAACTTGTGCGCCAGATTGCATCAGGGTGAAGGCTGCCAACTCTCGCATATCTGCATCGTCGTCCACAACCAAGACCTGAACACCTGCTAAGTCTGCCGCACTTTCTGGGTGCCTGTCATCAGAAGAGGATTCCGGTTCTACGAGGTTTAAGGGTAGCCGGATGGTAAATGTAGCCCCTAAGTTCTGTCCTGGGCTGTCTGCTTGAACGGTTCCTCCATGCAGTTCGGTAAAATGGCGGACGATCGCCAGCCCCAATCCCAATCCGCCAAATTGTCGAGTCGTTGTGCCATCTTCTTGACGGAAGTAGTCAAACACATGGGGTAAGAAGTCTCGACTGATGCCTTTTCCCGTATCTTTGACTTGAATCTGAGCATACGTGCCAACTTGCTCTAGTTGCACCTCGATTCGTCCTCCGGCTGGGGTGAACTTCACGGCATTGGAAAGGAGGTTCCAGACTACCTGTTGGAGGCGATTCGTATCACCTGAAACCGTTCCTGAAATAGGATTAAACGTGGTCTGGATTTGAATGTGTTTGGCTTCGGCTGCTAGTCGTACCGTTTCCAGGCCGGCTTCAATCGTTGCTGCTAGATTCACACTCGCGACGTTTAACGTCATTTTTCCTTGCAGAATGCGCGAGACATCCAACAAGTCCTCAATTAATTGCGCTTGCAGCTTGGCGTTGCGTTCGATCGTTTCTAGGGCTTGCTGGGTTTTTGTGGCATCGAGTCGCCCAGTTCGTAGCAATTTTGCCCAGCCCAGAATCGGATTCAGGGGCGATCGCAACTCGTGGGACAATACGGCTAAAAATTCGTCTTTAATCCGGTTAGCGGCTTCTGCTTTTGCGCGATCGCGTTGAGCTAACCGATATAACTGAGCATTGTCGATCGCCAAGGAAGCACGACGCGCCAATTCCTCTGCCAGTTGCAAATCTGCTGAGGTATACCGTCGTCCAGATTCGGCTGAGATAAAGGAAATGACCCCTAGAATTCGTGCCTGAGTTCGTAGCGGCACCGTCATTACGGATCTGAATCCAACCTGCAGCAGAATCTCTAAATGCTCTGAATCACGCGCTGCCTGTACCAATAGTTCATCGGGAATCTCCGGCACCAAATCAGATTCCCCAGTTCGCAAGGTGTATGCAGCACCGCGAGGGTCATCCGGGTTCAGCGGATACTTTTCTCTAATCTGATATGCCCATTCGAGTTTGGCAGGGTTGATGTGAGCAACCGCAATCTGCTCGATCGCACCATCCTCGTCTATGATGTGAATCGTACACCAGTCCGCTAATTCCGGCACTGTAAGCTGCGCGACTTGCTCTAGAGTAGTTTGATAATCGAGTGAGGATGCCAGCACCGCACTTGCCTCAGAGAGAAAGCGTTGGGCAAGCTCTAACTGCACCCGTTCCGTCACATCTACCACATACACGAGAATGCCTTCAACCTGACCATTTGAGTTAACAGTTGGAAGATAGTAAACGTTGTAGTAACCGGGACGGCGATCTCCGCGTCCCGGAACATTCACTGCAAAGTTGGGTGAAATGAAAGGATTCCCTGTGGCGTAAATCTGATGGAAGACTTCAACTAATTTTGGATCGGACTGACCAAAAATATCTGGAATTGAATAGCCTAAGTGTTGCTCGCGGGTTAATCCATTAATTTCTGCTAAGGCTTCGTTGATGGCAATAAATCGCTGCTCGGAATCTAACAGAGCAAGTCCAATGGGTGATGTTTCAAAGATGGTTTCCAGTTGGCGCTGTGCGGCTTCGGCTTCGGATCGTGCTTGGCGCTCGCGTTCTAACAGTTGTTCTCGTTCTTGTTCTGCATACTTGCGCTGCGTCACATCCAGCACCAGCGATAACACCGAAATCATCCGTCCCGATTCGTCCCTGAGACTGGAGTTATACCAGTCGCAATGCACAATGTTGCGAGCTTTCGTGTAATTGCGGTTGTATGAAAAAATATGGGGTTCTTCACCATAGACCAGCCGTTGGCAGACTTCAGTCACCGATTCGAGGTCTTCCTCAAAGACAAAAGGTATCTCTGTTAAAGATTTGCCCAGAATTTCTTCGGCCCTCCAGCCCAAAATCCGCTCTGCACCAGCAGACCAGCGAATGATTTGAAAGTCTCGATTCCATTCAACGACTGCCATTGGAGAGTTTTCAACATGGAAGTTAAGCTTTTGTAGGGCTTGACGCAACGCCTCTTCTGCTTGCTTGCGTTCTGTGATATCAATGACAACTCCGATCGAGTGCTTGGGATTTCCCTGAGAATCATAAGTAAACTGTCCTCTCGCTTCCACCCAGTGAATGGAGCCATCAGGCCAACGCAGGCGATGTTCATGGTGATACTCCTTCTTGTCTGCTATGGCTTGCTGAAGTTTTGCATTGGTTTGTGCTAGGTCATCAGGATGAACCCGACTTGCCCAAACCTCATAGCAGGGTTCGGACTCATTGGGTTGCAGACCGAGTACCATAAAATGTCCTTCTGACCAAAGCAAGGCATCGGTCTGCATATCCCAGTCCCACGTTCCCATGCGTCCGACCTTCAGCGCCAGTTGCAGATGAGCTTCACTTTCTCGCAATTCCTCTTCTGCCCGCTCCCGCTCCACGGCTAGCCAGGTTTTTTCAGCAATTCGCTCCATCAGCACCACATCTTCCTCCGTCCAGTGGCGAACAGAGACATGGTGCAACACCAACAATGCGACAAATTTCCCCTCTTTCACCAAGGGAACACATAGCAGAGACTTGGTTTGGATTGCATCGAAGGCAGCCGCCCCAACTCCGGCAGTCCGAGGATCGCGATCGACATCATCCACGACAATTGTTCTGCCCTGCTTTAATTCAGCAATGAGTTCAGGGCCAAACGAATCTAGGTGATGTCTACCCACCACGCTGATTACACCATTGCAATAATCGCGATCGACAATGACATATTCCTGCGTTGGATCAATTTCGCCGTAGGTACAGCGAGTGACACTAAAGTGTTGCCCTGTAGCACAAACCACCTGCCACATAATTTCTTTGGGGTCTTGAATGGCACGAATCCCCTCATTCAATTCGATTAGGAATTGTTGAATTTCTTCTTTCTGCTGGAGGTTCTTAAGCAGTTGTTCAATTTGTTGCCTTGCCCGCACCTGGGCTGTCACTTCAACGTTATAAATCAACACGCCTTGAATGGTTCCCTCTGCATCCCGCCAAGGCGGACAGATGCAGTTGAAAAATCCCTCTTCCAACACACCATCACCGTTTTTATCCCAGTAAGCAGGCGATTCATTCCGAATAAATGTTTCTCCCGTCCGGTAAACGCGCTCAATGACATCAAAGTAAATTTGCCCCTCTAGTTCCGGGAAAACATCCCGCATAGATTTCCCGATCATGTCTCGAGTGCGCCCAGTCCCTTGCAGATAGGTTGGATTGGCAAATTCATACACAAGATCGGGACCTTTAACAATTCCAATCATGGCCGGCAATTGCATCAGGATGTCATGCAACCGCTTGCGTTCGCTTTCTGCTGACCGTCGGGCAGATTGTTCTCGTTTTAAAAGGCGATCGCGCTCTGCTTCGATCTGTTTGCGTTCGGTGATGTCAACCGAAACGCCAACCATGCGAACTCCTCGCCCCGTTTCATCCAGATAAACTTGTCCCTGACTGTTGAGCCAGCGCATAACGCCGTCTGGACTAATTACCCGATACTCCTGTGCGTAGGACTGTTCGACCGCAGTTGCCCGTTGGGCTGCTTGGATCACCCGTTGTCGATCGTCTGGATGAATGAGTGCAAAAAAATCTTCTCCTGTGCCTTCATGAAAACCCCAAACGTCTAGAGCATTAGCAGAACACACTACCTTATTGGTCGGCAAATCCATATCCCAGACCACCATCTTAGCCGCCGTCAGTGCCAATTGCAGGCGTTCTTGGCTCTCTCGTAATGACTGTTCAACTTGTTTGTAATCCGTCAAGTCTTGGAAGATAACAACGGCTGCAACAATCTGCCCCTGCTTATCTAAAATCGGTGCTGAGTTGGCGTTAATGAAAATGCGGCTAGCATCATTTCGATCAATTTCCATCTCTTCGTTTGTAACGACTTCACCTGTTTTTAGCGATCGCGCTAAGGGCATATCTTCATGGGCATAGGGTTGACCATTAGAACGAAGTGGAATGTATGAAACGAGGGCATCATATTCGTTAAGCTCAAGCGATGGTTCGTAGCCATATCCAACAATCTGCTTAGCTTGTTCGTTCGCCAGAACCAACTTACCAGATGCTGCATCGGCAATCATTACACCCGCAGGCATTTGTCGTAAAACGGCTTCAAATCGGGCGCGTTCAATTTCAAGCTCGTGCAATAACCGTTCTCGTTCTGCCTCTGCTTGCTTGCGTTCTGTAATATCGCGAAAATAAACTGCTACTCCTGCACTCCAGGGATAGGCCTTCGCCTCTATCCAACGCTGGACTGATTCCCCAAATTCTTCCCAGGAAACAGGAACCTGTTCCGTCATTGCCCGATGGAGTTCTCGATAGGGAATTGCACCAACCAGCTCAGGAAAAACCTCATTCCAAACGTGCTTTCCTAGTATATCTTCTGGTGTTTTGTGCAGGATTTGAGCCGCCGCCCCATTCACGTAGGTGTAGCGCCAGTCGCGATCGAAGGCGACAAACGCATCGGTAATGCTTTCCAGAATTGTTGCTACCTTGCCCTCGGTTTCTTGGACAGCGATCAACTGTTCGCCTTCAAGAGTGCGGGCAAAGCGTTCAATGACTTCAGAGCGAGAAATTCCTCGCCTGTGAGCCTCTTTATCGAGCGATCGCCATGCTGTATTAGTCAGAGATATGCTCACTCGTTGTTTCATCTCCGAGTTCCAATTGCTAACAAACTTGCCTGTGGCGTCGCGCTTCATGAAGATTCATCCGTAGGCATACACGGTCTTCTCCAGTCAACTACCCAGCATCAAGCGGAGTACCGCCGGAGATGTGGGCTTGTATCTGAGCTCCACCGCAATTCTGAGAACCTTTGCAGAATCTCAGCTTTAGTTTCACGGCCCGACACATTAGGGGATGCTGACAAGATCCCCGTACTCGTCCAGTCCTGCCGGACGAGTAACGTTCTCATGGCAATATTTCTCGCACCCACCAAATCAGCATGAAGCTCATGTCCGCAACATTCACAGCGAAATAATAGTCCTTTTCTCGGTCTATTCTCTACTGATGTGTGTCCGCATTTTGGACAACTTTGCGAAGTATAATGAGCTGGGACTTTAGTAGCCAAAGAGCCGTTCAGATTAGCTTTGTAGTCAATATAGCCGTGCAGTTCGGCAAACGACCATTTAGCTTTATTTCGATTAGCTTTTCGCTGCTTCTTGCTAGCCTTTTTGCCAGACTTTGACTTCGTTCTATCCCTAACTCCGGTTAGATTTTCTAGCCCAATTATGCTGTGAGGCTTTGCAATATCCTTGCTGATTTGGTGGTTCACATCAGCGATAAACCGTCTTTCTCTTCCCGACAAAGCAATTAGTCTGCGCTTTGCCGAACGAGTGCCTTTACGCTGAAGAGTTTGTCTAGCCTTGTGATAGCGGTTGGCTTTATGTCTAGCTTCTGAGCCTGAGTAGAAATTAGACTTGTTTTGTAAGTCTGTTTCTACGGCTAAGTAGCGCATTCCCACATCAACACCAGAAACTCTGGTTATTTTCAGCGGGTCAAGTTCAGGGGTTTCTACCTCAACAGCTACCATCAAATAGTAAACTTTAGAGGAACGCTGATAGACAATCTTAGCTGCCAGGGCCTTGGAACCATTGGCAATTAAATCCAAATGCTTGTTGTAGCCGTCATAGGAAACTACTATTCTACCAGCCAGGGTGATAAGACTCACCATCTGCTCGGATTTAAACGAGTAGTCGCGCTGATAATTTAAGGTACAGGTTCGAGAGATGTATTTAGGGGGTTGATCTAGCCCTTTGTATCGTTTCTTTGTGTACCCTTTGGAAATAGCGTCGTTAGATTGTTTTACCTTAGTCCAGAGAGTTTTGTAGGTTGCCGATACTTGTCTGGGTACGTTGCAAGCCATCTGAGCGCCAAGCCCAAATCTAACTCGCAATTCGTTGTAGACAGCTTTTTGCAACTTAGCACCATTGCTGGTTTTGTTCGCATCAAAAGCAACTCGCGAAGTATGATTCAAGGCATCCCGATAGGCTAATGTAGTCTGAGACACCAAAGCTTTTTGCTCGGTATTCAGGTTTAGTTTTAACTTGGCGGTGATTATTTGAGGCATTACTTTCACAAACTCTAAGAAAATTCTATCTCGTGAAGATGGCAAAAGCAAGTGGTGTAGCAAAAATAATTTGTTCGCTCATCGACCGCCCCTCACCTTCGGCACCTAAAGCTATCGGTTTGGTTCTGGGCGGCTCTCCTGGCTCACGCAAATTCCTCCCGACGCTCACCTGAGTACAGGTAGAGCGCGGGACTCCTTTTGGTTTAGTTGAATCTGAGTTAATCACTCAGGAGAATCTGCCTTAAGATAGATGATTTGGTGAGAGGGAACATAGGAAAGAATGACCTCAATCAATATTGCGCTGTACTGCCTCCTGAATTTCCCTTTGCACTCGTAGACATAGAGGTGGGCTAGACGGGAGAATCCCACGGCTTTAACGTAGTGCAGCCGTGGCATTCTCTAATAAGTTTCCTCACGGATGCGGATAGTTCCTACGACAATCTCGCTAGCGTTCCTTGAGCACCAAACTCATGCAAACTACGCAACTTGTCAGCAACAGCCTCGACGAAACGCGGCGACTCTCCTAAATCTCCAAAAATTTCAGATAGGCCCAGTAATGGTCTGGGATCTAATTCACTCACACTGGCGCGTTGAGTGAGGATGTCTGCTAATGGGTCATCAATGGGAATAGGTTGCCCTTGTTGATCATGACTATTGATGTATCGACACCAAGCAGCGATCGTCAAACTTAGGTAATCGATCGCACCTCCAAGTTGTAATTTATCGCGGATCGAACCCAAAACAAACTTAGGAATTTTCGCCGATCCATTCAGGCAAAGGCGCGGAAGCTGATCGCGAATTTTGGGATTGGAAAACCGTTCAATTAAAGTTTTTTTATAATCGTCTAAATCGATCCCAGGAACGGGTTGGAGCGTTGGTGTCACCTCGTCCATCAGGTTAGCGACTGCTTGCTGGAACAAGGGATCAGCCATGACTTCATAAACGTAGTTATAACCTGCCAGAGAGCCGAGATAGCCAATCAGCATATGGCTGGCATTGAGCAGCCGAATTTTCATCATTTCATAGGGATGAACATCCTTAGTCATCTGTACGCCAAGGGATTCCCAATCGGGTCTGCCTGCACAAAAGGTATCTTCGATTACCCACTGGGTGAAAGGCTCCGCGACGCATGGAAACGCATCATCAATACCAAACTGTTGGGCCACCATTTTGATATCTGCTGGGGTTGTCAGCGGAGTAATGCGATCGACCATGCAGTTGGGAAACGCAACCTGTTCAGCAATCCAACTTCCTAAATCTGGATCGCGCATTTGGGCAAATGTCGTTAGCATTTTCCGCACCATGTTGCCGTTGCCCTGGATATTGTCGCAGGACAAGACTGTAAAGGGGGCCAACCCCTGTTTACGCCGCTTTTCGAGTGCGGCTGTCAAAAAACCGTATGTCCCAATTGGTTGGTCAGGATGTTGCAAATCGTGCTGCATCGTCGGGTGGTTTACATCGAAATTGCCACTTCCTTCAATGTAGTAGTAGCCGCTTTCAGTGATCGTTAGAGTAACAATTCGGCATTTGGGATCTGCTAATGCTTCAATAACTGCTTGACGATTGTCTGGTGCAAATAGATATCGAGTAATTGAACCAATAATCCGAGCCCGATCGCTCTCAGGCGATTGCTCAACTAAGGTATACAAACAGTCTTGGGATTGAAGCGCATCCCGCATTCGCCTGTCATAGTCATTGTCAAGCAATCCAACCCCACAAATTCCCCAGTCACTACCAGGATTCTGATGGAAATAATCATCGAGATAGAGCGCTTGGTGCGATCGATGAAATCCACCAACCCCAATATGCACAATGCCATTGGTAATTTGAGGGCGATCGTACTTGGGTACGCGCACGTTTCCAGGTAAAAGAGACAGGGATGCTTGATTCAGCTTGATTGTTGAGTCTGTGCTGGTATTGCTGTTCATCTTAATTTATGACCTTGTGATCACGGCTTATTATCAGTATTGCAGGATGGTTGAAAAAGGTGGAGTCAATCGATTTTAGATTTTAGATTTTAGATTTTAGAGGCGACCTCACGGATAAATGCGGGGGCTTGAGGATTTTCGATTTTCGATTTTGGATTGATTCCACGGATAAATCACGTGGCGGGTACCACCTTTGAAATTCTTGTTCAATTTTGGCGGCTCTGCATGGCAAGTCGATCGCAAAACCGATCGCCGATGAAGTTGTCGCCCGAGCTATTCTTGACAAAATCTAATTTTTCACACACCAGGCTAAGGGCATCAAGCGATCGCCTGATGCCCCGTGTCCTTACACTGGGGTTGGTGATAATAGACCGATAAGATCGTGCATCTGATCGATAACTTTGTGGGCACCAGCCGACACAAGAGCATCTGCACGGCTGCTTCGTTCATCCTCGCTTATATGAGTTCCCCCTACATAACCGATAATCTGCCCAATTCCAGCGGCAACGGCAGACCTTACCCCACTGATAGAATCTTCAATTGCCACGCAATCGGAAACTTCAGCGTCCAGACACTTCACTGCATATAGGTAGATGTCAGGAAGCGGCTTGGGACGCGGAACCGGGAGAGAGTCGTGAGCGCTAAATACCTGCTGGCTTGGGAAATAGTCAGTCAGGGCAGCAGCACCAAGGCAAGCACTCAGCCGCTGTAAGCTGCTGTTACTTACAAGTGCATATTTAAATCCGTCGTCGCGCAGGGAAGACAGCACTTGGGGCGTTCCGACCGTCGCTTTTGCCTCTATAGTAAGCCGTTCGATCGCTCTCTTTTCTTCTTCAGCCACTAGCTTGTCAATATCGCGCTCATTAAGACTGGTTAATGGATCAGGGTAGAGCTTTTTGAGTATTTCCCTGTAGGGTTTTCCGGCGAAGCATTTAACAAAGTCCTCAAGCTCATAGTATTGAGCGCCAGGGAACTCACGAGCAACTTCATTTGTCAGCCTCCATGCGCTCTTAAGTGCTATGGTTTCACTGTCAACAACAGTTCCGTCATGATCGAAAAGCACCACCAAATCATGCTGAAGCTGTTTCATTTAAAAGACCTCCCTCACAGTAATTCTTAAGCGTAGTCAATAGTCCGTGGGTCTGGATATCTTGCAAAGCCCTGTGGCATTCATTATCTACGACCTCTGTGTGTTCGCAATTGTCCAATCCCAGAATCCCACTAATTACGGCGCCTTTTTGAATGGCTGTAATTGCGCTTTGGGTATCCTTGGCATAATAGGGCTGACCAGACTCGCTCGCCTCTTCTCTGACTGCAAGAAGCCACGCTGCAACAGGAAGTATAATCCGCTTCATGCTGACCTTTCGGCTATAAGCATCCTGAAGTATCGGAAATATATACTTGCCTACTTTCCTCGCGGTTTCTGAAGAGATTCTCTCAGTAGTGTCGGGAAGATCCTCGTTACTCAGCCTTAGTAAAACCTGTTCCATATATTGTTCGCACATCTGGCGAGGCACTGGTGTTGCTGCTGCGATATCGTCCATGAGATGCCGAGTAAACAACTGGAATTCCGGTAGGGCGATCGCCTCGTGCATATACTCTATACCTGCTCTTACAGCTAAACAGGCTATGAAGGAGTGTACTGCATTCAAGAATCTCGACTTCATATACAGAAAGGGAGTGATGTCGCTAGTCATAATCACCCCCGTATCTTCCCACTTGGGTCGATCGCCTGTGAAGTTGTCCTCCACGACAAACTGCCAAAATGGTTCGGTTACAATGGGTGCGCGATCGCGAACTTGCAACAGTCGGCTGGGGTAGTTATAGTCGGATTCTTGCTCTTGAGGCACAATCCTGTCTACAACAGAATTAGGGAACGTGGCGTTATCCCTGATGTATTCTGCAAGTTGAGGATCGATCTCTTCAGCGTAAGCTAGCACTGCTTTTCGCAGGATTTCCCCGTTTCTTGGGAGGTTGTCGCAAGAAAGTGTGGTGAACGGGGTCATTTTGCGATCGCGCCGTCGGCGTAGCGCCTCTACGATAAAGCCAATTGCAGTAGTTGGAGTGGAAGGATTTTGCAAATCGTGCGCGATGTCTTCATTCGTGGTGTCGAGATTAAAATTCTTGTCTAGATGGTAGCCTCCTTGAGTAATAGTAAGAGTCACCAGATGCACCGAGGGAAACGCCATCTTTTCAAGCACATACTCGCACTTTTCTCTACCATTAACTATTTCCCTGATAGAACCTATAACTTCCGCTTCCTCACGATTTTGAGCGCAACTAGAGTGTTTGGTCAAAGTGTAAAGGAATCTCTGCGGTTTCAACCTAGTAATGGTCTGTTGACTCTGGAGGCTAACCCCACAAATCCCCCATCTCTGCTCTTGGGAATCCTTCTGTGCAAGATAGTTATGTATAATGTAGGCAAGGTGCCCCCTAAAAAAACGACCTGGCCCGAAATGGACGATACCAGTCTTAAGCGTCCTCCTGTCGTAAAGAGACTGTTGCCTCCACAAACCAGTTACAGTACCGAAGCGAGAACTCGAAGAAACACTGGGCGGTCTGAGTAAGTTAACCATGACAGTTCTTAAAGAAGTGGATAATCAGGTAAAAAAGAGTAGGTCTGTCTGGGTATAGCCCATGACCTACAAGCAGGACAAATATCTTAAACTGGGAAAATTTTAGGTATACTCTGTGGCATCTACAAGGAAACGTTTAGCCACAGGGTAATTAGGGTCTGACAGGTAGAACAGAGAAAGCAGAAATCAGGTAAACTTAATTAATTAACTATCAAATATCAAGTAGTCATTAACCTGAAGTAAGGCACAAGACTAAGCCACATACTGCCACTTTGTTTAGCTTTGGCAAGTGCGTCGTCAGTCGAATGTCTTTTTTATAACGCGCAAATAGACTACTTTTAAATTCGGCCTTTCGATTCCCTAATAACTCTGTACTCTTTGTATATTATTTACCTTGGTCGCTGTTATCATCCGTCTTCAGGAGAATCTACAAACAATTCTTTAGAGGTACTTATAACAACTGGGTAAATAGGGTTTTACAGGTAGAACAGAGAAAGAAGAAATCAGGTAAACTTAATTAATTAACTATCAAATATCAAGTAGTCATTAACGTGAAGTAAGGCACAAGACTACACCACATACTGCCACTTTGTTTACATTGGGCAAGTGCGTCGTCAGTCGAATGTCTTTCCTATAAGGCGCAAATAGACTGCTTTTAAATTCTGCCTTTAGATTACCTAATAACTCTGTACACTTTGTATGTTATTTACCTTGGTCGCTGCTATCATCTGTCTTCAGGAGAATATACAAATAATTCTTTAGAGGGACTTATAAACACAATCAAGTGTATACTTCGTTACAAGCAGTTAAGTTAGAGTTTGGCGTTTGTGTAGCAAGCGTCCAAAAAACAACGCTTGCCTTGAAAAGTGCTGTCTGTAGCGGATGGCTGATACAGCATTGCAAGTCCGTTTCAGTCTGTCCATAAATTTTTAAAGTTTCCTCACTCACAACTGGGCGGTGCACTCCTCCTGAGCAAATCCTCCACAGACAGTTGACAATCTGGAAATGTCAAAGCTGCGATTAAATCCGACTCTGCCAATACAATCGGGCTAGCATAACACTCTGCCCCTGGCTCCCGAAACACATACAATCGACGGGCATTGATATCTAGAATCCAATACTCCCTGATTCCTGACTGAGAATAAGCAGGGGCTTTCAATTCCCTGTTAGTTAGATCGCTCCGTAGATGTTGGCCGCGCGGAAGAGTTATCTTGTTTGGACGAACGGCGGGCAGATTTGAATATTTACCGCGCACAATTGAGGCGCATCAAGAGTGAACTCGCTCTACTTTCTTGAGGTAAAAGCTGACGGCAACAGCTTCTATAAAATTGGAATTACTACTCGACTAATGGAGGAAGGGATAGCCGAAGTGCAGCGGGATGTGAGAGTACATTACTCAGAGGTTGCCATCAACTTGCTGGGAGTGTGGGAACGCCGAGGGAAGGTGCAATTGTACTTCAAACGCCCCTACAAAGCGTTTAATTATCGCATCGAGAAACTGACGGAGTATTTCGGTGCGATTCGTTGAAACGTGAATCACGGTAATCAGTCCGTACATAGCGTTTCCAGCCACAAGGCTGAACTCTCGGTCTGATAAGGGTGCAAGCCCCTTCTACCAGACTCAGGTATGACTCCCTATCTGCCCACACCGACCAAGCTCGATTCTTGGAGAATGAAGCTGGGAACAGGACGCAATCAGACATCCAATGTGGGGTGACACTGGCGTTAATGGGGAGTTCCGATGGTGAAAACAGAGCCTAGAAAAGTAACTTACTCCGGAGCGGGACACAGACCAACCACCCGACTCCACTGGAAATTATTCCCGCCGAATATCGAAATAATATCGGCAAGAGTCCAGGGAATCCAGTAGTTAAAGTGGCTCCACCTAAAGGAACAATCAATCTAACCGAGGGAACGAAGAAAAACGAGCTGAGGGTCAAGGGGAAGTCGAACTCTTTCGTAGGCTAGACGAGCAGCGGAACTCCCTTAGTTCGGGTAGGACAGACCGTAATTGGTCTGAGGTGTTCAGAAAACATAAGTTAGAGCAGAGCATGATTAGACACAACAGCAATGTTAGTGAATCTTGGAAGACGTTACCGTGGAAGAAATTCCGCCGTAATTTATTTCGCCTACAAAAACGAGTGTTTAAAGCGATTCAGGTTGGAGACAAGCCGAAAGCGAAGTCCCTTCAAAAGCTAATTCTGAAATCTCGGGCTGCAAGAATGTTGGCGATACGTCAAGTAACTCAACTAAATGCTGGCAAAAAGACTGCGGGAATCGATGTCCAAGCCTCACTCACATTTGAGGAAAGGTTTTCCCTGAGTGAAGAACTCAGAGACAAAAATAACAACTGGAAACATCAGAAGTTACGTTCAATACCAATCCCTAAAAAGGATGGGAGTACCCGCCTCCTTAAGATACCTACTATCGCCGATAGAGCTTGGCAATGCCTCGCAAAATACGCGCTAGAGCCAGCGCACGAAGCAACTTTCCACGCTAGGAGTTATGGATTTAGAACA
Source organism: Microcoleus sp. B13-B6 (assembly GCF_036705405.1). NCBI lineage: Bacteria > Bacillati > Cyanobacteriota > Cyanophyceae > Oscillatoriales > Microcoleaceae > Microcoleus > Microcoleus sp. B13-B6. The sequence goes on along the minus strand of NZ_JAUBUJ010000011.1, from coordinate 75,726 downwards.
GGAAGGTCGGCGCATGACGCGCAAAAAATCCTATTTAATAATCTACGCTCTTGTTGCAACGGAATAGAAAAACGAGTTATCGAGCTCGATATCGAAAAATGCTTCGACAGGATAAACCACACCAGCATAATGGAACGACTCATCGCCCCAAGAGGCATCAAGACCGGAATATTCCGCTGTCTAAAAGCAGGAGTCAATCCAGGATTTCCAGAACAAGGAACCCCACAAGGGGGTGTGGTTAGTCCATTATTAGCCAATATCGCTCTCAATGGGATTGAGGAAATACATCAATCAGTCCGTTACGCGGATGACATGGTAATAATTCTGAAACCTAAAGATGATGCGGAGGCAATACTTGATAAAGTCAGCAAATTTCTGGCAGAACGAGGCATGAAGGTTAGTGAAAAGAAAACCAAGCTAACTGCTACGACAGATGGATTTGACTTCCTCGGTTGGCATTTCAAAGTGCAAAACAACGGGAAATTTAGATGCGTTCCATCAGCGGACAATTTTAAAGCGTTTCGTCAGAAGGTAAAACACATCGTTAACAACTCGAATTATGGTGCTACGGACAAGGCTGAGAAATTAGCCCCTGTAGTTAGAGGTTGGAGAAATTACCATCGCTACTGTAAGTTAGATGGGTCACGGTTTTCGCTGTGGTTCCTCAACAATAGAGCCTTCAAGGTATTTAACAAGGAATCAAAACAGAACCGCTATACTGCCAGGAAACTGGTAGAAAAGGCGTTCCCGGCGGTTCCTCACTCCGAAAACAAATTTGTCAATGTCAAAGGGGAGAAATCACCCTACGACGGAGATATAGCTTACTGGAGTGAGCGTAACAGCAAACTCTATAACGGCGAAACCTCTAAAGCTTTAAAACGGCAAAACCATAAATGTGGGAAATGTGGTCTAAAAATGCTAGGCGATGAAAAGGTACATCTGCATCACGTAGATGGAAACCACAGTAATTGGAAAATAAATAACCTTCTAGCGGTTCACGAAAGCTGCCACGATTATCTCCACATGAGCAAAGGCGCAAGCCAAGAACATCGGGAGCCGGATGCGGGGAAACCAGCACGTCCGGATCTAACTGAGAGGTGCGGAGGATAATACCTCCCATCGACTCAAACTGTTTCCCAATGTCAAGCGCACCCTACGGGGTTTGTTTGAAATGGAGCCAAAAGTGCGATCGTGATGTTGAGTTGGATGCGATCGGCTTGTGGTGGGTGATGTTGAGTTGGATGTGCGGGTTCGGGGTGAGTGCGATCGTCCAACAATAACCTAGACGAACGCCATCTCCGATTTCTAATTCAGCTTCAGGGAAGTGCGGAGCGTTTTGAATGCGCCCAAAAGAATGGGAACGCTCTCAATCAGAGTCTGTCAGGAAGTACCATTCTCCACAAAGGTTTTTAGCTTTGAAGCGTTCCTCACTGCATTTCCCTCTCCGTCGTTGTTGAAGTAGACGAACACGCTTCGCCCCTGGCTTTCCCACTCGTGGATGCGATCGGCCCACCAATGCAAATCATCATCCGAGTAGGAGCCGCCGTAGAGATTGTGGGAGTCGGGGCCGTGGAGGCGCACATAGACAAATGAGCCTGTTGCGCGCAGGATACACGGAAGGTGGGCGCCGCTCATCACGCAGTAAGCCGCTCCTTCGCGTTCCAGCAGCGAAAATACCTCTTCTGTGTGCCAGCTTGGATGTCGGAATTCCACAGCTACTTTGATCCAGGAGGGCACCTGTTCTAGAAAGTAAGCTAGCCGGGCCAAATCGCAGCCGAACTGGGGAGGAAGCTGGACGAGCAGAATACCCAGTCGATCGCCCAGGCATTGAAGTCCCTCACTCATGCGTTCCAACCACTTTTCTGGGGAGTAAAGACGCTTGGAGTGCGTTAGACCACGGGGCGCTTTTACGGTCATCAGAAATCCTTGGGGGAGGCGCTCTCGCCAGTTAGCGAAGGTAGTGTTTGGTGGCCAGCGGTAGTAGGTGCTATTAACTTCGACGGTTTGATAGTGCTGGATGTAGCGATCGAGCCTAGAGCGAGGCGGTAGCTGGTGGGGATAAAGCACACCTTCCCAATGGTCGTAACTCCAACCTGAAGTGCCAATATGAACAATCAAATCCGGTTTCGTTATCGCTTCCATGATTCGGCTTGAAATCGCTACTACACAAACTTTCGTCCCACCAGAGAGGGACTAAGAATTTGATATGCGATTGAATTAGTTGGCTCGATCGCTGCTACCTCGCTCTGCCGCTTTTTCTACTGCTTCCTGTCCCGGCGTAACTGCTTCGCCCACGTTATCTTTTACCGATTCTATAAATTTTTTGGTACTGGGGGCAATGGGTTGGTCGAGATTCAGCTTTTCTCGGATATTGTCAAGTACACCCGTGGCATCCTTCTCTGTATCGCTTGTTGGCTGCTGAGCGGGACGGGCAACTTCGTAAGACTTAGCTTCTGGGGTTAAAGGTGTAGCGATCGCTTGCATTTTGTCGCCCGACAATCCCAATTCTGAGCTAAAAATCAGCGCTATTCCTACAGCAAAGATGATTCCTACTCGCAGGCAAATTGTAACTAAGCGCGATGTAAACTTTTTCATTGAAAAACTCTGTTTTTTTGTGACGACTCTAATATAGATTAATTGCTGTTGTTGGTTTGCAAATCTATCTAAAGATAGGACTTTGAACCAATTTATGGTGTTAGCATTCTTCGCAAATCAACCTCAACAAAAAAGTTTTTGGCGCTGCGCCGCCAACAGGCGACCGAGCGCAACTACGAACTTAAGAAAGGTACATTTACTACTTCCCCTGACACCGATCCGACTTGCACTTTCAGTCCTTCGCCGCCCGCTTTTGTGCGGATGTAAGCAAGACCAAAAAAGCCGGATTCAGTTTCCGTAAAACTGGTGAGTTTGCCGACTTTATCCTCTCCGATTGTGACTGCTGTTCCGGGTTCAACCGCACCGCTTAACTGCACGCCCCAAAGTTGCTGTTTGACTCCTTTGTAGGTGTTCAACCGGGCAATTGTTTCTTGACCGATGTAGCAGCCTTTGTCATAGGTAATCGTGTGTAAAAGACGGGCTTCTAAGGGGTTGTAATCGTCTGTGAGTTCAAAATCGGGTGCGGGGCGTCCTTGTTCGATTCGCAGTTGTTCCCAAACTCGATCGCCCATCGGTACGGCCCCAGCTTGGACTAATTCCTTCCACAAGTTGGCTGCATCGCTTGCTGGCGCAATTAACGTGTATCCGGGAGTCGCTAAACCGCTACCAACCGCAACTCGGATGTCAATACCTGCAAAATTTATCAATTTGTGAGTAGCGTAAGGTTGATTTTCGAGTTCGGTAACTCCGATTTTTTCTAATAGTTGAGTGCTTTCCGGGCCGAGGACACTGAAAGCAACAGTTGTATCGGTTAAATCTGTTAACTCGACGCGATCCATTGGGAAAATATAGCGATCGAGCAATTCCAGCAGTTGGCGGCGGCGGTTGGCTGAAACTAGCAGCAGTACGGCATCTTCTGTAGCGTAAGCGGTGGCGAGGTCGATCGTCCGGGCGGTGGATGTGACGAAAACGGTGTCGCAACCTTGACCGGGTTTGAGTATATTAAAGTTATTGGTACTTTGATTGTGCAAGAACCGCAGGCGATCGCTGTCTGAGATTTGAATGCGTCCCCAGTGAGTGCGATCGTACAAAGCGGCACCTTGTTTCGTTGCTGCGATCGCTTCTGCGTCGTTACCAAAACTGACTGGGACAATTTCTTTGGTTGTTAACTCTGCAAAAGTAGCACCTGTCGCTGCTTGAATGTCGTGCAATTCTTGAATCATAAGATTTTGTTGACTGTTAATTGTTGGCTGTTGACTGTTAACTAACTGATGACTGTTGACTGTTGACTGTTAGCTGTTGGCTGTTAGCTGGAAAGCTCACCACTGACAACTGTCAACTGACAACTGTCAACTGTCAACTGACAACTGACAACTGACTATTTACCCAAATTGGCGAATATTTCTTGTATTAATTGGCGGGCTTTGGCATCTAGACGATTCCAATCTACATCCCCAGTGTCATCCTCAATCAAGCTAGTGTCAATTACAACTTCTTGGCTTTGGATTTGACTGTGGGCGGGCTGGTAGTTGACAAAGCAGACTCGATAGCAAAGTTCCCAAATATCGATACATCTTTGCTCGCCTTGAAGCTCTAAAAGTAGTTGATAGCCCGGAATGGGAATCTGGACTTCTTGATAAGTACCCGTCCAAACTGACTCCTCTAATTGTTTGCGGATGTTGTCGATCACTCGGATCATCGCTGGCTGCATGAGCAGTTCAGCTTGCTGCCACGCGATCGAACTGGTTATTTTAGGCTTCATATACAGGGTTCTAAAAAAGAAAATCAATAAATTAATTTTCTAGCATGGGGTGCCAACTTTTGAGACATCCGCCACAGAATGTTAAATTGAGTCGTCACCCAATTCAACAGTCAACCCTCAACAGCAACAGCCGTTCTCGGCTTGACGGCTAAAAACGGCTGAAACTGTTGATATTGAGTTATCGGATGGGTAATGTAGGATTTGAACCTACGGCATCCTGCGTGTAAAGCAGGCGCTCTACCACTGAGCTAATCACCCAATTGCACTCACACCGATTTATCATATCACAGTAACTCAGAAAGATCAAGTAAAAAAAATCCTAAACTTTAAATGCCCTCTGGCCGCACCCACGATCAAATAACCCTGTGGAGTTTGCCCTTGGTGGCAGCCCTCACCTTTGGCCAGACGAGCAGCAGCAACCTGACTTTGCTCGTTTCCGGCAGTTTCTTATTCGGCGGGCTGATGTTTGGCCCTGACTTGGATATCTACTCCTGCCAGTATCAGCGCTGGGGATGGTTCAAACCGATTTGGCTTCCGTACCAAAAAAGCCTTCGCCACCGCTCTTTTTTGTCCCACGGCCCTCTGATCGGCACTGCTTTGCGAATCTTGTACCTCGCTATCTGGATCGCGGTTCTCGGAGTGTTGGGATTGGCAATTGCCGAAAAAGTCGGGAACTTAGGCGGGAATTGGCAGGATGTGGTTTTGAGTTACGGGCGATCGATCTGGGAACACCACATCGAAATTTTAGCCGTTTACATCGGTCTAGAATTGGGCGCGATGAGCCACTATCTGAGCGATTGGGGCGGCTCGGCTTACAAAAGATTCAAAAAGAAAGGATTGAGCGGTTTGCGCCCTCCTAAGACAATTAAGAGGCCCAAAATCAAAGCTCCCACTCGCACATCTAGCAAATCTCTAGCGGAAGGAAGAAGGAAGAAGGAAGAAGGAAGTTCGGCAACGGATTATGTAACGGATGTAACGGATGTAAAGGATAGAAGGAAGAAGGAAGAAGGAAGAAGGAAGAAGGAAGAAGGAAGAAGAAGGAAGATGTAATAAAATCAATGGTTGGAGCCATTAACAACGTTATAACCGTCTTGGCGGTTGATATAAAAGGTAAATTATTATGTCTAATTCTGAAAGTCGATCGCTCGCAGCACTCAAAGAACTTATAGAAGTTGTGGCCTCATTGCGATCGCCCGACGGCGGATGTCCTTGGGATTTAGCTCAAACTCCCCAAACTCTAATTCCTCACATAATCGAAGAAGCTTATGAAACCGCCGACGCGATTCGCAAAGGAGATAAAGATGCGATCGTCGAAGAATTGGGCGACTTACTGTTACAGGTAATTCTGCAAGCTCAAATTGCCAGCGAATCCAATCAGTTTACCTTCGCCGAAATAGCTGCGGGCATTACAGAAAAACTAATTCGGCGACATCCCCACGTCTTCGGCGATGTCGAAATCAACAGCGTCGATGAAGTCAACGAAAACTGGGAAAAAATCAAAGCAGCAGAAAAAGGCACAACTGCGGAAAAGCCGGCAACTTTATCCTCGAAAATGAGCCGTTATGCCAGCACTTTGCCCCCGATCGCCGCCGGGATGAAAATCTCTCAAAAAGCTGCGGAAGTGAGTTTTGATTGGGACAGTGTAGACGGCGTTTGGGATAAATTTCACGAAGAAATGGCAGAATTTGAACACGCTCTCAAACACGAGGATAAGGCAGCCCAGCAGTCGGAATTGGGAGATATTATGTTTGTGTTGATTCAATTAGCTCGCTGGTACGATTTAGATCCGTCGGCTGCTTTGCAAGGAACAAACGATCGCTTCGTGCAGCGGTTTGCTATGGTGGAGGCTGCGTGCGATCGACCTTTGTCAGATTATGCCCCAGAAGAGTTAGAATCTCTGTGGCAGCAAGCTAAAGCTTTAATTGCTCAACAAAAGGGCGATGCGTAATATCAAATCCGTTGGTATCAGAATGATTAATCTCTCTCTTCTCTAACTCTGCGCCCTCTGCGCCCTCTGCGGTTAAAAACTCCCAATCTAACTAATTTTCTTTAATCAGATATCAAAAATCAACTATTCGTAAAGCTTCGCGTCATTGTACGGGGGATGTTCGCAAGCGATATATAAAGCATTTGTCGGTTCCAGGGGTTCCCCTGTCACCGGATCGATCGGCTTGAGGACAAAGCATAACAGAGAGAGCGATCGCCAATCCAAATTATCCAGCTTCCCGCGTTCGTAACGGTTGACTGTTGCGGCACTGATACCCACATCTTTGGGTACGGGTTGATTTGTAGCTGTGAACAGCGCCTCTTCGTACCCCCTTGTTTTGAACTGTGTTTCGCTAACAGACCAACCTATTGTCTGTCTTGCAGCCTTTAACATCTTGCCCAAACGCATCCGCCCCGTCTCCGTGAAGCGAACGGGACGCAATTCCTGCTCTTTGTCTACCACAGCTTTGTTAGAGAGTCCTGACATTTTTCCTACCTACGTTAACTCTCAAACTAGCACAGCATCAATGATTGAGGGTTGCACGAGCAACATCTGAGCTGAAGAAGTTTAAATTAACTTTATTTCACAAGTGCAATAAGAGTCTGATATAGTAATATGTAATTGACTCTAAACCGAACTTGCCTCTCAAGCCCTGAGTATACAGCCATGACAGCACTGTTTCGCCGCATCCAACCCTCGAAAAAGCTCCGCATCACCGTCAAGTCGTAGGCGTAAGCCGGGGCGTAGCCATCGCCCAACTGCTCAAAATCAGCCAAAACCTGATTAAGCGAGTCGAATCATGGGCTTTCGTGGTTTTCGTCCACCATCGGGATAGAGGCGGCCTGTTTGTCAGCTACCGCAGGCTGGAAGAATGGCAAAATGCGATCGCCCATCAAATCCAAACCTGCCCCACCCTTGGAGAACTCTCGCAGCTCAAAACATCCATTCACTACGACAGCCGGAAATTCAAAAAACAATTTATCCCAAAAACACTTGACTTTTTAAATCAAATGTGCAGTGACAAACAAGACGAACTCAACATCTGGGAAAGCTTAAACAGCATTGCTTCCTAGCGGAAATGAGGCAGATTTCCTAACACTAGCAACCGCACCCAACCGTGAGGACGCTGTTAATTGCTCAAACCCTTGCCTTTGATTCTGTCAACTGTCAACTGTCAACTGTCAACTGTCAACTCTTCCTTGCCAAAAAACAGAAGCGAAACATTTGCGAGCAATTGCGAGATAAAATCACCCCAAAAATCACCCGCGAATGCTCCGCCACATTCAGGAAAGCGATCGCCAAAGCAATTAAGACATTGCCTGAGCGATATAATCAAAATAAGGAGCTGCTTCCTTAGCATCATCCTGATTGAGCAAAGCCAAAGAAGCTTCCTTCAAACAGCGGATAGCTTCGACCATGCCAGGAACAGGAACGCCGAGAGAATTATACATTTCCCGAACGCCAATCAAACCGATGCTTTCGATCGGCTCCTTGTCACCCGCCAAGATACCGTAGGTAATCAGGCGCAAGTACCAGCCGTAGTCGCGCAGACACAAAGCCCGTTCGCGTTGGCCGTAAGCATTGCCGCCAGGAGAGATAAAATCAGGGCGTTTTTTCCAGAGTTTTTTGCTAGCTTCTTCAACAATTTTTTTCTCACTGTCAGACAGCGCAGTAGCAATACGCACCCGCTGTTCTCCGGTTTTAAAAAAATCTTTGATGCTTTGAAGTTCGCCGGTACTGGGATAGCGAAGTTCGTCGTCGGCTTGGAGAATTAGTTGGCTAACTACGCTCATTGTTATTCAAAAAAATTGAGGATATTTGAGAGTAAGATTAATTGACATTCTCATCCCTTAAAGACGAGATTCTTGGTGGGGCGATTTACTTTGCTTCTAACATTTATCAACATTAGAAGTAGCGGGTAAATCTCCGCAAACGTTATGCTTGATGTTCAAGCCAGTTTCCCTGTGTTCCAGGGTACTGCGGGAAAAACTCAAAAACTGCGAGTGAGAGTTTAGATGTCGGCAGACACTTTGACTGTTTAACGAGTTTTTGCTAGCTCGCCCCAACAGCATATCGCACAGGCACGGGTAGGGGCAACTCACGGCAGGCTTGACTTGCAGGTTGAAGCTTGGCTTTAGCAGCAAGACGTTCAGCAGCAGGAATACAGCCTGCTATTGAGCTTGAGTGCGATGGATGGAGCCCCGCTTCGCTACGACTTATCTCAGGAAAGAGAGAGCGATATTGCATTACCATATTAAATCCTACCACGACTACTTGTGACCAAATCTAAATTCCCGACCCCAAACTCGACGAAATTGGCAAACCCTTGCCAGCAAGGTCAACTGATAGAGATAGAGATTACTGACTTGACAGACACCGGCGACGGAGTTGGTCGTTTTGGTGAGTTAGTAGTGTTTGTGCCAGATACCGTGACGGGCGATCGAGTCCTTGTGCGCCTCGTGCAAGTCAAATCCACCTATGCTACAGGCAAGCTGGACACACTTCTGGAAGCATCCGAACACCGCATTCGAGCTAATTGCATTGTCGCCGACAAGTGCGGCGGCTGTCAGTGGCAGCACGTAGACTATCAATATCAGCTTGCAGCCAAGCAAAATCAAATCATTCAAGCCTTAGAACGGATTGGCGGATTTAGCAATCCCCAAGTGGATGAAATTTTAACGGGAAAAATCGAGGGATTTCCCCAATTTTTGGGATACCGCAACAAAGCGACTTATCCCGTGGCAATATCTGCAACAGGTCAAGTCCAAGCAGGTTACTATCAAAAAAGCACGCACAAATTAGTCAATCTCAATCAGTGTCCGGTGCAAGATCCGCGTCTCAATCCTTTGTTAAAAGAAGTCAAAGAAGACATCCACTGGCGGGATTGGCAAGTCTACGACGAAAAGAAACATACAGGAGAATTGCGTCACTTGTCCTTGCGAATCGGACGGCGCACCGGCGAGATGCTGCTAACTTTAATAGTTCGCACTGGAGAGTTGCCGGGACTCGAAGAGCAAGCATCAGAGTGGCTGAAACAATATCCTCAACTGGTAGGTGTTTGTTTGAATATAAACCCCGCTCAAACTAATGTGATTTTTGGTTCCGAAACTCGCTGCATTGCTGGTCGTTCTTATCTGCGAGAAAGTTTTGCGGGTTTGAAATTTCAGCTAAGAGCAGATACTTTTTTTCAGGTAAATACAGAGGCGGCTGAAGCGTTGTTAGAGGTGATGGTAGGGGAATTGAATTTGCAGGGAAACGAGATTTTGGTTGACGCTTACTGCGGAATTGGTACTTTTACTTTACCCCTGGCAAAACAAGTAAAAATAGCCATAGGTTTAGAAGTGCAACCGGCGGCGATCGAACAAGCCCAATTAAATGCTGAGTTGAATGATGTGAGAAATGTCGATTTTCACACCGGAACTGTAGAGAGTTTGCTGCCATCCTTGGGATTGACACCGGATATTGTGCTGCTAGATCCGCCGAGGAAAGGGTGCGATCGCGCGGTTTTGGAAGCTATCAAGGAAATCAAACCAAATCGCATTGTTTATGTTAGCTGCAAGCCTGCTACTTTGGCTCGCGACCTGAAGATTTTGTGCGAAAATGGGGATTATAAGTTAGCGCGAGTGCAGCCTGCGGATTTCTTTCCTCAGACTTCTCATGTTGAGTGTGCGGCGTTTTTGGTGAGGTAAATCAAAAGGGCGATCGTTGTTTAGTTAAATTCAATCATCAGCATCGGTGAACAGGGCTGACAAATCTCGATAACCACTGACTACTCGAAAAATCTCTACATCCTGTCCGATCGGCATATAGAGGATGAGATAGTTGTCTATTGAGAGACTGCGAAGCAAGGGTAAAATTTCGTCTCTTTGTCGTCCAATATTGGGAAATTGAGCAATTTTGGCGAATTTAGCGTCAAGATTGCTTAAAAAGCGATCGGCTCGATCGAGTCCCGATCGACTAGCGATGTAGTCTGCAATTTGCTCAATGTCTTGAATTGCGGGTTGAGTGAGGCGAAATTTTGGACTCATGTTTCTTTTGAACTGTAACGCGATGCCTACGGCTGGCTACGCCTACGCAAATTAGCTCGAATTTGTGCCATTGCGGTTGCACCGTCTACAACTTCACCGCGTTGGGATGCTTGCTGACCAATCAGTGCGTCTTGTTGCAGTTCTTGCAGTCGTCCTTGATAAATGTCTTGCTGTTGTTCGAGTAGTTTAATGGCTGCAAGGATAACGTCGATCGCGCTGTTGTATTTGCCGCTGGTGAGTTGGCGCTGCACGAGGGCTTCGGCTTCAGGTGGCAAAACAATTTGCATGGTATTTCAGATGAGGGGTGTTGATTCTATTGTAGGCGATTCCCTACGGGATAGCGGCCCTTCACGCCCTTCAGTTAGATTGGTTGGTTGAGGGGCGATCTTTTGTATCCATGTCTTCTGTAATTGTTGGCTCTGAAAGGGAAGGTAATGTTAGTTGAAGGTGAATGTCAATTGTTATGGTATGAGTTTGATTATTCAAACCTATGTTAACTATGTTTACTAACGGAATTTGGGGTGAATAATTGCTTGAGTGAGATTTAACAGAGGGCATAGTTTTATATCCAGCTTCCTCTAGCCAGTTATGAATATTTCTCCAGTTGCTTACCTTTTCGTTAGGTACATCTGTAATTTTTTTAAAGTATTGATATAAAGTTTTAGATACATAAACCTCAACACCTTTACGACTTTGATGGAGTTGGCTAGCTATTTCAGCAGGGCTGTGGCCGCAGAGCAAACCTCGGAGAAAAAGCTTTTCCCGTTCTGTAAGTCCCTTTCTCGCACGAGGAGAAACTTGCCACTTTGCTTCTGCCATAGCTTTGTAGAGCCTTTCCAAGTCCCAGTTATTCGCAGCCTCGGCAAACATCTCGTCGCTGGATGTCATCGCAGTATGTCTCGCTTAGTTGATAGCTAAAGCCTAACTAAAATTATAGCTTTAGTTAGTTGCTATCTGAGTATAACTTAGTTTATCATTGCTGAAACCGGTGTGGCGATCGCTCTGGTGTAACAAATAGCGGTGTTTGTCAAGAGCTTAGGGTGCAGATACAGCAGCGGTTAATGGGCTAGTGTAAAGATTTGTAACAATAAGCTAGATTTTGCGTAAAAATTCGGGATTGAAACCGAATACATATATAGGAGCAAGACGTTACCCACTGGTAAAGGCAGCCGATACGGAAAGTGGAGTCAAATCCGCAGTGCCATCATGCTCCTCAAAAATCGTATACCTTTAAGCGATCGCATAAGCACTATGGAGATAATAAAATTATGAGTACAGATAGAGCCACGCAAGTTGCTAACATAATCAAGCAGCGTCAAGGACTAATTACAAACATTAAAACGGCTGAAAAAAATATAAAAAATCTTCTCTCGTCTCTGCGCCAACTTGAAGTAAAACGCCAGGAAATCATACCGCAGGTCAGGGAAGCTGGAGCGTCAGTTAGCTTAGAAACAATTAAATTGGAACGTCTGATAAACAAGCTTGAAGCAGAGTATGAAAAATTTAAAAATCTTAAAACACGATTTTCTAACTCTACTCTCAATATTGGAGTTGTTGGGCGGATGGGTCAGGGTAAAAGCACCCTGCTACAGAGTTTGACAGGACTTCCTGATGATGTAATTCCGGCACGTCAAGGAAAAGCTTGTACTGCTGCCCGTAGCACAATATGCCATCGGTCTGAAAGAGAGATTGAAGCAGTAGTCACATTTCACACAGAAAAGTCTTTTTTAAAAGAAGTTATTCTTCCTTATTTTAAAAAGCTAAATCTCACTCGAAAGCTAGATAATATTGATGATTTTGCCAATTATAAATTTACTGAGATTAGTAATAGTTTGGTTGAAGGAGCTACAGATGAAACGATGTATGAGCGACTATACAAAGATTATTACTTAGGATTAGGTGGTTATAGAACACTACTCAATCAACCACCTCAAACGGTCACAAGAGAGGAAATAAAAAAATATGTTTCTCAAGACAGAGATTCCAAAAATAATTTAATAGATTATAAGCATCTGGCAGTACGCAATGTAAGAATATTTTGTAATTTTCCAAAAGCAGATATAGGACAAATAGCACTGGTTGATGTACCAGGAATGGGAGACTTTAAGCTGGGTGATGAAAAGTTAATGCTAGAAACTTTGGGGAAAGAAGTTGATGTTGTTCTTTTTGTAAGCAAACCAGGCGATGATCGTTATGGTTGGATAACACAGGATACTAATTTGTACGATCAGGCTACTACGGCATTGAATGACTTAGCTGATAGAGCTTTCATGGTTCTAAACTTACATAGCACTGGCAACAACCGAAACGGCTGTGATAGTCAAAAAGCAGATGTAGATAACAGAAATGTTAGGATGCAGTTTGCTAAACCCTGTATAATTGCCAACTGTTCCAACGACAACGCAAATAACAAGGTTTTTGAGCCTGTTTTAAAGTATCTGGAAACCGAGATTACTGAATTAGACAAAAAATATGCCTACACTTGTCAACAGCGCATTGTTGAATTACACGAGCAGGTTAAAAACGAATTAAATAAAGCTGGTGAGGTTCTGCAACAGTTTGCTAACGAGAGAAAACAGTTTGATGAATACTTTACGGGAAAAAGTGGAGACAGTGGACTTTGGCTAGAAATCCAAAAGGGTCTTGGAAAACTACTCTATCAACTTAGAGATAAACGCGAAACAGAAGACCCTACATTTAAAGAACGAGTCGAACAGACTATTGCTAGTTGTAGGTCAGATACAGGCATTCCCTTAGTTCAAGAAATAGAGGATCGGCAGAATGTAAAAGGTCGTGAACAAGGCTTGTACTTCCGATACCTTGAAGAGGTTCGTGCACATCTATCACGACAGTTTCTCTCTCTGGATTGTGATTTACAGCAGTCTTTAGAAGCTGTTAAATCTGAAGTAAAAAAGGTGCTGGCTGAAGATGGAAGACTTAAAAAATTATCCAACTCTGAAGGTTCTGTGTTTTTTATGGAAATAGCAACACAATTGCCTGATATAAGTGAGAGTAATCTGAGGCTAGGATTTAAAAAAATCGGAGAGCTTAACTTATCATTTTCTGGCAGAATTCAGCGATTAATTCGTCCTCATTTAGATATACTTGTACCCAAGAGGAATACTTCTGTAACATCTTCTATAGTCCAGGAAGAAGTTAAAAATTTAGGAACTACTTCTAATAATTCTGAATCTCAAGAAGTATATAATCGACTCAAACATACTCATGAGCTAGTTGTTAAAGCTTGTGAAGCTGAGCTAAATAAATTGTATTTTGAGCCAAATCAAGTTGCTTATTATATGGTGGAGGATTTTCTAGATCGGGTGTTATATGCTAAAGGTATCGAGAAAGAATGGGATTATTTTCTTTGGGAAAAGCGACAGCAGGTGTGGCATGAATTTAAACTTTTGGGAGAGCGCATTAAAGTCAAACAAGAGTGGGGAATTTTAATTAACCAAGCTAAGTCAGCCAATAAGTTAGACCTACTGCGATTCCTAGACTGACAAAGTACAACTTAAATACAGGTCAGATGCTCAAAACAAAAGTAAAAGTAAGTAGTAAAACTACTCTCCAATCTTTGTAGAAGTACATTACACTATCTACATACACAGAATAGTAAATGATATGGATTCTAAGGAATTTCAACAACAGTATGACACAGGAGAAAGGATTTTCTTTAAAATCGATCTGAGAGGCTCAAACTTAAGTGGAATTAACCTAAGTGATGTTGAGTTTGATAGCGCCGACTTGACAGGAGCTAACCTCAGGGAAGCTAACCTCAGTAATGCAAATTTGCGTTTAGCAAAGTTGAGTCAATCCGATCTAAGAGGAACCGATCTAAGTAAAGCTAATTTGACTAAGGCAGATCTACGCGAAGCTTTATACGATGAAAAGACAAAGTTTCCTGATAAGTTTGATCTTGTAGCCGCTAATCTTCAGTTAGCTCCCAAAACACCAATTATACCTCATGTTAGAGATGTACCAACTCCCGACGTACTAACTCCAGATGTACCAAGTCCGCCCAATTCAGGTTCAACTACTAAATTAACCATAAAAAAAAGACCTACTTTGAAGAGAAATATAAAAATCAGCAAAAAGTATTTGATTCCTGTGATTGCTGCTATTCTGGCTTTAGTAGCGGTGATTGTAGTCGCAAATCTATTGCCTCAATCGCTTATGGAGGATAAAATAAGTCCAAGCAATTCACCTCTAACATTTAACCCCAGAATAAGTTCAGGAGATAAAGTTTTAATTGAAAATGAAGAAGGAGTACGTAAATCATTCAAACTTTTGAAACAAGCCGGAGTCAAAGCAATTGCTGAAGCTAAGTACAATGAAGCTATTTCTTATTTAGATGGTGCAATCCAGGAAAGTCGCAACTCACCTGAAAGTCTAATCTATCTTAATAATGCAAAAATAGGAAAAAAACAAGCTGAAACAATTGCAGTAGTAGCTCCAATTGGCAGTGACTTAAAAGGAGCTCTTGAGATTCTGCGCGGCGTAGCTTCTGCTCAGTATGAATCTAATCAGCAGATTGGAACTACACCTATTAAGGTACTAATTGTCAACGATGATGATAAAGAAGAGGTAGGTAAACAAGTTGCCTTAGCTTTGGTCGAAGCTCCAGAAGTTTTAGGAGTGGTGGGTCATTGGGCTAGTCAGGTATCTTTAGCAGCAAAAGATATTTATAACTCTGGAAAGCTTGTTGCTATTTCTCCAATCAGCACGGCTGTAAGGCTTTCAAACTCTAGTTCTTATTTTTTCCGCACTGTTCCTAGCGATTCGGTTGCAGCAAAAGCGTTAGCCGATTACATGGTCACTAAGTTAAATAAGAAGCAAGCAGCGGTCTTTTTTAACTCTCAGAGTACATACAGTCAATCTCTTAAAAACGAGTTTATTGAAGCTCTTTCACAAAAAGGGGGAGAAGTTTCTAGTGACAATACTTTCGACTTGTATGATCCTGGCTTCACGGCCAAACGCAGGGTAGAACAAGCAATACAGCAGGGAGCCGAGGTGATTTTGTTAGCACCCAACAGAGGTTCACTAGATAAGGCATTAGTAGTTGCTCAAGCTAATGAAAAGAGGTTGCCTCTTTTGGGAGGAGACGGTATTTATGGAGATACAACTTTACAAGATGGTGGGGCTGTATTAGAGGGGATGATAGTAGCTATTGCTTGGCACGTTGATGGTACTCTAACATCCGCAGACTTTCGCAATCTGTCAATACAATGTTGGGGTACTGGGGATGTCAATTGGCGTACTGCTATGTCCTACGATGCAGCAAAAGCATTGATTACCGCGATTCAACGTCAGTCTCAGCCCACAAGAACAGGAACGCAACAAGTTCTTTCCTCCACAGACTTTTTTACTAAAGGAGCATCTGGTACAATTCAGTTTGAGAGTTCAGGCGATCGTCGCAACCCTCCACTTCAACTTGTGAAAGTTGTTAAAGCTAAAGTTCCAACAACTGGGTACTATTTTGCACCCGTGAAATAGTTTGAGGCTAAGAAATAACCATACGATCGCCCCTCTCCCCTCCTCAATCTTAAAGTGCGATCGCCCTTATTGTCCGAAAGGGCGATCGGCCTTTTTTCCCAAAAACCAAAAGGGCGATCGCTCTTATACCATGTCGAATCCCAAAGGATGATCGCCCTTATTTTATTTACTCGCGCACATATTCAACTTGTTAACATGATAACATATCAGCAGAACAGGTGTACGATCGTGAGAATATAAAAATTGGAGGAAGCCTAAATGGGAAAAAGTACAGAAGTGTCAGCCAAGCGACACGACCCAAATTACATACAGCTATCGGGAGATGTCCGAAAAGAACTAGGACTTCAGTTTAAAGCTGCGTGTACTCTCAAGCAGCTAAATATAGGAGAAGGGTTGGAAGAAGCAATAGAAATATGGTTCCAGGCTCAGCAAGCCCCCTCATCCAGCAAAAGCAGCAAAAAGGGGGAGGAGTGAGAGCTCCAGAACGGGAAAAAGAAGAGCTTGGCAATCCCATCAACGAACCCGTACAAGCGTATAACCTCAAAGAAGCGAAAAAGAAATGCTAACAGCTAGCAACTCAATATGAACGGTCTCTTGCAGATGTTCGGCCTGAAGGCAAAGCCTGGTTTCGCTGCTACTTTCAGTGAGGGAAAATACATGAAAATTCGAGAATCAGTTGGTCAAAGTGTCTGGAATCATTCTGAGGGTTGGTGCTGCGAGCCTCTTGACCCCATACCGCCCGGTCATATTGCCCTAGCCGTTGAAGCGATAGATATTAATCTTGTAGACTGGGATATCGAAGAAATTGGCGAAAAAGCAGGTTTTGATATTCAGTACAAATACACGGGAGTCAATGACCCGAAAGATTCATCTTTAGCTTGCGTAACTCAGTTTGTGGGTATCTATGAAGACTTCTCAAAGCTCGATCGCGATTTGGAAGCTTTGATTGCAGCCGGCATCCCGCGTCATTTATTTAAAATACTGACTGACAACGATGACATCGATTTGAAGCCTGTAACGCAATACCTCAAAGCAGTTTCCTAATGTTTTGGGTGTAGCGCAATTGTTGCTTTTCCGAAAGTGCGATCGCCCTTTTTGTCCGAAAGTGCGATCGCACCTCTTCCATCCCTCTCAATATCCGACTCAACCATTTACACCTACAACACTCAACTCATCAGACATTTCGCAATTATTTGTTGCATCATCTTTTGGTAACTGTTCGCTATTCAAGAATTCTTCAAATAAATCAAAAAAGCGCTTCAGTGCATCGGCTTCATCCTCAGAATAAAAAAGAATAATCCGACTCCAAGATTGAGTATCTGCTTGGTTAAATCGATTCTCTATCCATTCTTGAAACTCCTCAAACTTTGTTTCTTGTTCTGTTACAGGAATACCAAGTTGACGGCGGGAAAAGGTATAGCCATCTAAGAAAACATGGAGATGACTAAGCGATCGCTTCCCCAAGTATAAAGACGATCTTTGCTTAATTTTTTCTAGCAAATCATACAAATCTAACATTGTTTCATCTCCTTTTCGCTAAAATTCAATTTCCGCAATCTCAAAATTACCGCCCAGCTCGATCGCCAAACAATAAAATTTTCCCAACCACTCTTGTTTAGGAATTCCTTCATTGTGGATATTATCAAAAATTAGTTCCTCCCCATCTATTTTAACTGCAATAGCTTCATGCCGTCCATTTGTAGCAATATTTTGTCCGAGGTCATCATGGTAAATATTACCATATTTTCCCTTGGCACTGCCAGTGTAAATTTTTAGTTTTTTCCCCGAAATACCCCTGATAATTAAAAACTCTTGGACGCTTAAAGCGCAAGCATTACATTCAAACAGCTTAAATTTACTAGCTATTTCTGAAATTTGTTGTCGTAATTCGTCATCGATCATGTTTAATTATTTGACCATCTCTTGGTGCCATCCTAACTCCGCTTTACCCTAAATAGTTATCCGCAGCGTCATAGCTACCTTGATAAGTGCTGTAGATGCGGTAGCCTGGGAATACTAAAGCAATGCCAATGGGACTGTGAATAGTCCCCGGATAGTTTTCTTCGGGTTCGCTACCCCCAATCCTAATTTTGATCGCACCCAGCCAAATGTAGAGCCCTGGAATTAAAGTATCTAAGCTGTAGGCGATCGCCCGCATTTGAAGATCCGGGGGATTAATCGGTTTTAAATACTGTGGCTTTTCAGGTTGAGAAATGGACATGGCACTGATTCCCGTGCGGTATGGTGCAAAAGCGGTCTTGTTGAGTACATTTTAACATAACCTATAGTTTCATTTTTCAATTGTTAAGTTTATTTTACTATGTTCTCGCGATCGCCTTTCCCATACCGAATCCCTGCATTGCGATCGCTCCTTTCCATCCAGCTATCCCAAAAGCGATCGCCCTTTTTGTCCGAAAGTGCGATCGGCTTACAATCATGTCAAATATATTCAATCCTCCCGCTCGTTTCTTCAGGTGCATACACTTCATAAATTAAAATCAAACTACGGATAATCTCGCCCACAGAACGAGAATAACGAATTTGCTCACTCACCTCTAATTGCCCTCAATTTTTCTTGTAACGGAGATGGTGGACTATTACGCTTTAATTCTTCCACAATAGCTCGACTTTCAGCCGTGCGACGATCGATTTCTTCTCGACGATCGTAATAATAGGTCATTGCTGCATGAACCGAAGCCAGTGGCAAATCATACTTGCCCGCGATTTCTTCTATAGAAATCCCCATTTTCAGATACATTTCGGCGATGTGTGCTACAGCAATTCGATGGCCAGCAATGCGTGGCTTACCACCAAGTACCCCAGGCGTAATTTCGATATGTTCTGTGATGACGGATTCCTTAGACATTATAGTTAAAGGCTATTAATTGGTAATTTTTAAGCTCTTTAATATTAGCACAAATAGTCACAGTTACAGGAAATTGTAGGGTGCGTTAGACATTAATTCTTTCGATTTCAACAGGTTTAAAGGATCAGACGCACCCTACGGACAGTATTTCGATCGCCCCCACTACCAACTAGATGCAAACTAGATCCAGTCCGGCCTGAATCGCGGGGAGTCTAGAAGTATAGAATAGAGGTTGCGAAACCGGCACACCGCCCGATCGCTCGCCCCCAGCAATTTGTTACCCTAAAAATAGAATCTCCCCTCCCTCAACTCCCTCCCATGAACAACGCTTCTCCCCTGATTCAAACGATAACTCCAGAACGCTGGGCCGGGTTTAGTATGGACTTTATAGGGGCGGGTTACACGGGTTTGTTGGTCAAAAACGGCCGCGCCGTGCGTACCCTGAAATCCGGGCGGCATTTCAGCTTTGCCCTTCCCCTGCTGGAACAGGCTCAAATTGTCCTCGTAGACACCAAACTCCGCAATTTGGAGGTGCAGTCGCACGGAGATTTTTTGTCTAAGGATCGATTTTTAATTGATGCCACTCTGACCGTTATTTATCAAGTTATAGATCCGAAACGGGTAGCTTTGGAATTGTCCGATCCTATAGGTGCTTTAGCAAGTGCAGTTAAGGATTGTATGGGATTAGCGATCGGGCAAATACCCCTACAACAGCTTATCAGTCAAGGACGGCTGTTGCTGCGCCAAAATTTGCTCGATCGCGTCCAAGATTTTTATACCCTAGGTTTTAACTTAGAAGACGTGCGAATTGGCGATGTCAGCTTTCCCGAAACCAACGGAGTTATTCGCCAAGTTGAGGGAATGAGTGCCCGACAAGAAGCAGAAAATGCCGCCGCCCTGCAAATGAGAATTGCCGAAGCCGGCCGCCCGATTGTTCCTCAATCTCCCGTACAGCAGTTAAACTTAATTTCAGGTAATTCTCCTGCGAGTCTTCCCGCTTCTGACACAGCAGCGGGGTTCGATCGAGATTTACAACAACTAACACAACAACTTGCTCAAAACAGCCTCCCTGCGGGGAGAAATCCTCCCCAACTTGCACCAACCGTACTCGCCAGCAGCGATCGCCAAACAACCGCATATTTAATCTACAAACTTTCTGGAGAGGCGATCGCCCTAACAGCCAATCCCTTTACAATTGGACGCGAACCAACCAACACTTTAGTATTACAAGATCCGCAAAGTTCGCGCTACCACGCTCAAATCCGCCGCGCCACTGACGAACTTGGCAAACAGCGGTATCAGCTTGTCGATAGCGGCAGTTCCAACGGCACTTTTGTGGGTGGGCAGAGGCTGGCTGCTAACGAGCCTTTTTGGCTGCCAAATGGCTGCGAAATTGCGATCGGCGACCAAAGATGGATCTTTCAAAATTAGTGAGTGAGAGAGATGAAGATTTGTTTAAACAGCAGATGAACACAGATAAATCCCATCGGCGTTCATCTGTGTTTATCTGCTGACATCTGCGGTTGAAAAATCCCAATCTAAGTAACTTGCTTTAATCACGATATAAAAGTAATAGATTCCGAATCTACCGTCAACAATATGAATGTTTTTTTAAACCGCAGATAAACGCAGATAAACGCAGATTCATTCCATCGCCTTTCATCTGTCAGGTTTCTGTAGGGGCGTTGTCAAGAGTCCCCGCCCTTCCCACACAGCTTGACCACGAATTTCAAAGGTGGTACCCGCCACGTGATTTATCCGTGGAATCAATCCCAAATCGAAAATCGAAAATCCTCAAGCCCCCGCATTTATCCGTGGGGTCGCCTCGAAAATCTAAAATCTAAAATCTAAAATCGATTGACACCTTCTCCCTCCCCAATTCCCTATACTCCCAGGTAGAAGTCTCTTGCCAACCCTAGGGGGGATATCTCCACAAGCATTTCGAGCGACAATTTGTCAAGATGGAAAATATAAGTAGAGGACAACCTGATGAACTTTTCTATACAATCTGTTTACAACTGGTATCGCGACACCCTCCGCAACCCCAAATACCGCTGGTGGATTATTCTGGGAACCCTGGCATATCTGGTAAGCCCGATCGACATTGCCCCAGACTTTCTCCCCGTCGTTGGACAAATTGACGATGTGGCAATTGCAGTCTTGCTGATTTCCGAAGTTTCCCAAATGGCGATCGACTACTTTAAATCCCGCCAAACAGAGACAGCTTCAGCATCCGAAGCCACCGGTGCCAATTATTCAGAAGCCAACGGCAGCACCGTTGACGTAGATGCAGTTTCTGTAAAATAATTGCCAAAAATAATCGAGCGCTACAACCCCGACTTCTTCAAGAAACCGGGGTTTTTGTTTTTTAAATGGCAACTGCTCAGATCGTGCTCCAAAGCTGGTAATTTTAACTATGATCCATCTGTGCTAACAACAAATTTTTATAGATGAAGTTTAGCGAAATAGTACAAAAACTTAATTTAGCCACCAGTCGCACCCTCACAGCGTCGGTTGCTACCGATCCAGAAATTACAGGCGCGGCCCCTGTTGATGAAGCTGCATCGGGCACAATCAGTTACATAGAAGGTGCTAAATTTGCCGTTCATACAGCCACTACAAATGCTTCGGCTTTAATTTTGCCCTTAGATGAAAGTCTTCAAGCTCAATGCGACGATCGCAATATTGCTTGGGTTGCCGCAGCAGATCCGCGATTGCTGTTTGCTGAAACGATCGCCATTTTCTATCAACCGTTTCGCCCAGCATCCGAAATTCATCCCTCAGCCGTCGTTCACCCCTCAGCAGAAATTGGTGAAAATGTCTATATCGGCCCCCACGTCGTTATTCAAGCAAAAGTCAAAATTGGCAGCAACGTTTGCATTCATCCAAATGTCGTAATTTACCCAGATGCGGAAATAGGCGAAGGCACTGTTTTACACGCTAACTGTGTCATTCACGAACGTACTCGCATCGGGGCAAATTGCGTGATTCACAGCGGTGCGGCGATCGGTTCCGAAGGTTTTGGGTTCGTGCCGACAGCCACAGGATGGGTGAAAATGGAGCAGTCTGGCTGCACTGTATTAGAAGAGGGCGTTGAGGTTGGCTGCAACAGCACGATCGACAGGCCCGCTGTCGGAGAAACCCGCATCGGCCAGAATACAAAAATCGACAATTTAGTACAGGTAGGTCATGGCTGTCAAGTAGGGAAAAATTGCGTTTTTGCCGCTCACGTTGGCATGGCTGGCGGAGTAAAAATTGGCAACAATGTAATTTTGGCAGGTCAAGTAGGAATTGCCAATCAAGCCAAAATCGGAGATGGGGCGATCGCCACTGCTAAAGCCGGAATTCACAGCGATGTGCCCGCAGGTGCGATCGTGACGGGCGTTCCAGCAATTCCGCATAAATTATTTCTCAAAGCCGCAGCCGTCTACAACCGCTTGCCCGAAATGTACCAGTCTCTGAGGCAAATTCAGCGCAAGCTCGATCGGTAGTCAATTGGCAGTAGTCAGTTGGCAGTTGGCAGTTGGCAGTTGGCAGTTGGCAGTTGGCAGTAGTCAGTTGGCAGTTGGCAGTTGGCAGTTGGCAGTAGTCAGTAGTCAGTAGTCAGTAGTCAGTAGTCATTAGTCATTAGTTATTAGTTATTAGTTATTAGTCATTAGTTAACAGTCAACAGTCAACAGTTAACAGTCAACAGTCAACAGTTAACAGTCAACAGTCAACAGTCAACAGTCAACAGTCAACAGTCAACAGTTAACAGTTAACAGCCAACAGTCAACAGTATTATAGTTGCAACCCCTTAAATGTGGAATAGTATAACTAACCTGCGACTGCTGTCGCCGTCAATACCAGCAATTGTCAAAATAATCTTCTTTTTCTTGACTTGGATTGTTGTGTGGCTGCCCATAGCAATTGTGCTGGCGATCGCCCTCAAATGGCATCCGCCCCAACCCCTGGGAAACAAAAAATTACCTTTACTAGCTTCCCTCTACGTGATTGTCCCCTTCATTTTATGGGCGACAATGTGGATTGAAAACACCTCTTTTACCAATTGGGGTTGGGATTGGCAACCCGCAGTTTTGATGTCATTAATGCGGGGATTAGGATTAGGAATAATTAGTTTAGTAATTTTATTCGGTCTGCAATTAACCGCAGGCTGCATCGAGCTAAAAAAAAGCGAAAATTCCACAGAAACAGGCGAAAAAACAATTAATTTTTGGACTTTAATTTTTAGCCCTGCTAGTCTGCTGACTCTGTTATTAGGATTGTGGATTAGCGCCACAGAAGAGTTAATCTTTCGCGGCTGCTTGCAAACAATCCTCCAGCAAGATTACTCAATGCTAATCGCAGCAGCGATCGCCAGTTTCATTTTCGCGATCGCCCACCTAATTTGGGCCGCCAAAGAAACTCTACCGCAACTGCCCGGATTATGGCTGATGGGGATGGTTTTAACATTAGCCCGCATCGCCGACAATGGCAGTTTAGGATTGGCGATCGGCATTCACGCAGCTTGGATTTGGGGTATAACTACCGTAGATACAGAAGGGGCAATTAAACCTACTTCTACCGTACCAGAATGGATTACAGGAATTGCCGCCAAGCCGCTAGCCGGTGCAGCCGGAATTCTGTTATTGCTAGCAACAGCAGCCGTGCTTTTGTTAATTTAAATAAGACTTACCCTAAAAAATCCGGTTTCTTATAAAAGATTGGCTCTCCTATATTTGTGGTATAAATGATAGTATAGCAATCCTCAATCATTTGTGAATTTCTTACTCCCTCCCCTTACCAAGGGGAGGGTTGGGGTGGGGTTAAAAAATTTATGGCTCATGTAGGATTGCTATATAAGCGTCTTCCTCATCCGGGATAGGGGGATCGCACAACGATAATTTTTATTTTGCTGAGCACCATAAACTCAGGACATTTGGATTATGATATCAATTCCGGTGGTACTCCTCATAATAGTTGACTGTTAATTGTTAACTGTTAATTCGAGGTCGCCCAACTCAATGATTGTTGAGTGTTGAATGTTGACTCGATTTTACTGCCGACGATCAAGCGCGGATTTGATATGATATCTACTCTGTTGAATCAAATATTCAAAGGACGTGATGGCGGTGGTGGCATGGGCGGTTTAGCGATCGCCAGAGACTTAGAATAGCGAGCCTCTAAAACACCACTTCTAAACTGAGCCACTTTTTCTCCCTTCCTGTGAAATACTATCACATTAACCCGACTGCTGTAAATAGTCAGATACCGCTGTTTGACAATGAAGGCAAGAATAATAAAGACAACACCGATAAAAATACTGAGAGTCGGAATTCCTAACCAAAACAGCCACCAAGTACAACCCTCTCCTGTTTCAATCGCTCTAACATCCTCAATCGGAATAAACACCTCTTTTGTTTCTAATCCAAAAAAAGATTCCGAGCTGATTTGTAACATTTCGCCAGCCAATTTAACCGTAATTGTGCCATTACTTTGAACTGGAACAATCCCCACAATTTGACCAGGTGTACCGCTGATTTGGATGAGTTGATTAGATTTCATATTTATTGTCTATTGGCGGTAAGGCAGAAACTCGGAAAAGCTATTAGATCGCCTCCTTTTAGGATTTAGCACGTCCGAAGAATTGTATAACAACAACCTCGACCTATTTGTTGACTCAAACTTGCTCTACCTATCGCCACAAGTACCACTAAAACCTCCTGCGTATAATAGGCAAGCTGATGCCCATAGCTGTAAGGTAAATTTAACTTGCTGGCAACGGGTTTGAGGACATCTGCTGCTTCATCTTTATTAACTTGATGTCCCTTGAGTTGATTGTACAAATACTCCACTACTTCACAAGTAATGTTTTTTGTAAATACGATTGTAGGTCTTTGAGCCTTAATCACATCTACTCGATAGTTTGAGCCTTCACGGTAGACGAGGTGGCAGTTGCGTAATCTAACCTCTCCAATCAATTCGCTCTCCATCTGTTCCTCCTATTTGATTCTCTAAGCAATTAGCAGCGATCTATCTTGGGCAATTTACAAATAAAATTGCTCATCTCATGTTTACTAAAACCCAAACTCTTCCCCAAGTCTCCGCCTCAAATCTCCAGATAGTGGTAATTGGCGGATTTCTTTGCAAATTGCAGCATGAGATTCTCCATTTTGAATTCGCTGCCTGTAAATTCCAATTAACAGCGCTTCAAGACCGTACTTAGATAACATTTCTGTCGCTAAACCGATGATGCCCAGCAAGGCAATGCCACCGAACATTCCTGCTGGCCCACCTAACATTGCCAAAGCCGTCGTAATTGCGGCCGCTCCTGCAAAACCTGTAGTTGCCATCACAATTAGAAGTAAAATCACAGGCAATCCTAGTCCAGCAGCTTTCCTAACAAACTCGTCCATAATGTCGCTCCTAGTCTGTATATAGAGGGATTAAAAATCAGAGATTTTTGTTTTTTTGCCTTAACTTCCCTTTAACAAAAGCCTTCAATGAAACAAGCCCAAAAATTTATTTACTCATTTCATGAATTTTTACTAATTTATTGAAGTATTTGGTAGGTGTTTAAGTTTGGTCTCTAGTCTCTTACCTCCTTCCACTCCAAAAACTTGATAGACAAATCATTGTTACTACGATCGCCTAGTTGAAGAGCATTATCCATAATTCTCCTGAATTCATAACCCTGATTGGGGGTTAATACACCGCCAAGCGGAACAGTCAAAAATTCGACTACAGCTCCGTCTCGTTTATCGATAAATTGGACGCTGATAGACTGAACTTTAGCCGTCTTACTTTGCTTGTTGGTCAACCGCCCTACAAGGAATCGCTGAGTTCCTGTATTTTCCATCGCTAATCCAGTTAACTCCAGTCCATTCACGAGCTGAACCCTAAAAGGGTCTGGCTTCCGCGTGTTTTCAGGTGGTTTGGGAAATCGACAAAGCTGATCGAGAGATTCATACTGTTTTCTTTCAGAATTCAACTGAAAACACCCCGGATACTCTTGGGCGATCGCCCTCGGAAACAGATTGAAAACAGACAGAAGCGCGATCGTCGGTAAAGCGGTTATCAACTTGACCCACCTAAACATGGCCTTTTACTCTCCAATCGAGTAACGATACTCATCAGTTGTTTTAGTCCAGCAGTTTTCACAGGTAAATCTGGTTTCGACCTCTACTGATTAACCAGGGTCAAACCCAAAAATTATGCAAAGCTGAGGGGGAAACTGTATTCAGGTTCGCTGAACTCAGAAAGCTCTCCGGCTGCGCCGACTTTCTGAAACATCCACCGCGCCTAACTGAGATCAATGTATCAAGTATAGTTCTAGTTTGTCAAGCTAATGCTCAAAAAAAACTCATCAAGTGAGATAATTCTCTCAAAAGTCGATTGCAAAACGCTCTAGCCCCTCTAATGGCAACTGAAACAAGCTCTAAACCTCTACCAATCAAGTATCCCGATCGAGCAATGGCTCCAAATTTCAGCCGATCGCCCCTCAACTATTCTCTTTTGTATCTCGTTTACCTACTTCTAAGTGAGACAAATGCCCATATAATCAAATTACAGCCCAGAAGCCTCTGTTTGCGCCACCCCTCAGTTCTTCTGTTGTCTATCTCGTTTATCTCGTGATAAGTGAGAAAAATGCCCATATAATCAAGTTACAGCCCAGAAGCCTCTGTTTCCGATGCCCAAATTTCTGTGTTAGCTTACTTCCAGCGATCGCCCCGTCCTTTCCCAGCTATCTTTGAGTAGAACCGCCCGCTTTGTAATACCTGTATTCAACGTAGTATGAAACTTCCCGAAGATTTTTTAATAACTTTAGCCACTAAAGTTGGCATTTCCGAAAACGAATTTGAAGTCTTATCAAGAGCAATCAAAGGCGAATCCATGTCTGATATTTCAGACCAGCTTCGCGTTCGCAAAGATGCCTTACAAAAACGCCTGGGAGAAGTGTATAAAAAATTTGAAGTTCAAGGTGCCGGGCCTGGAAAATTAGCCAAACTCCAGCAAATTCTCGTAACTGAATACCAGAAACAAGTTGCCAATAACCGTCACGATGCTACAACCGATCGCGAAGTTTATCCAACCGTAGAGAATACCCGCTTCCAAGACGCAACTAACCCTCAATTCTCACCGCGTATTGATTGGGGAGAAGTCCCTGATCAAGAACCTTTCTACGGACGTAATTCCGAAATAGAAACTCTCAAAAAATGGATAGTAACAAACCGTTGTCGAGTAGTCACAATTTGTGGCATGGGAGGGATTGGCAAAACAGCATTAGCTACCAAAACTCTACAACAAATTCAAGGGGAATTTCAAACCATAAGCTGGCGAAATCTCGCCACATCGGGCCCCCTTGAAAAACTATTGCCAGACCTCTTGCAATTCCTATCTCATCATTCAGAAATCGACATTCCAAAACCCAGCAACTCACTCATCTCCCAATTAATAGAATATTTGCGTTTAACCCGCTGTTTATTAGTATTCGATGAAGTCGAAACTATCCTCCAAAGCGGACAGCTACCAGGACAATACCGCCCCGGATACGAAAGTTACCGGGAACTCTTCCAACAAATAGCACAAACCTCTCACCAAAGTTGCCTGCTTCTCATCAGTTGGACTCCCCCTATAGAAATCGATAATTTAGCAGAAAAAACCTTACATTATCGAGCTTTAGAACTGAGTGAGTTACCAGAAAAGGATGCCAAACAAATCATTTTATCCGCCCCCCACGTTTCTACTTCAGAGAGTAATTTACTATCCGAACTCATTTACCTATATGGGGGCAATCCCCTCCTTTTAAAAATAGCTGTCACTCACGCTCAAGATATGTTAGCGGGCAATTTAGCACAACTCGTCAAAAAAACTCCGTCGGTTATTGAGGCCATTGTCCGAGATTATTTTGAGGAGCAATTTCAGGAGTTTCATGAATTAGAAGTAAAAGTATTGTCTTGTTTGGCGAGCAATAAACCCGCCACCCTTAGCGAGTTGCAATTCAGTCTACTATTTGCTGAAGACTTATCAGAATTGAAACTGGCTGTAGAAATTCTAATCGAGCGATCGCTCCTGCAAGCCCTCACCGACTCCGGGGAAGAACGCCTGACAGTCAGGCCGCAGGCTAGGCGATTTGTCACCCATCAATTAATTGCTAAATACCTGAATCAAATTGGTTACAAGAAATACTTAGAGAGTGAGTTACAGACGGCAAAATGTTATTTAACACAAACCCTTCGCTACAATCCAGAACTGCCAGCAGCTAACTACAATTTAGGGTCAACCTACGAAAAACTCGAAGATTTGCCCAACGCTCGCCAGCACTACAAAAAAGCAGCAGAATATAAAAACAGTCGCGCTGCCGGTGCTGCTGTCAATAATTTAGCTCGATTGGAAATTCTCAGCGAAAATTTTGACATAGCGGTAGAGCTAATTCTCTCCATTTTGCCACAAGTTAATGACAAAATGGTGCAAGTCACGCTCCACAAAAATCTGGGATGGGCTTATCTAGGGCTGCAACTTTACAGTGACGCCGAGACTCACTTGCAAAAAGCAATTGAATTAGATAAATTCTATACTGTAGCACACTGCTTGCTAGCACAAGTTCTCGAAGCAAAAGGGGATACAACAGCAGCTCTTTCTTGCTGGCAAAAATGCCTGAATTGCTCGACACAAGGCCAACAACAAGAAGGTGTGGCGTGGAAACTTCCAGAATTAAGTATTTGGAAGAGTTTTGCCCGCGAAAGGCTCAGTGCTTCGGGCCGAGAAGCTAATTAATTAAATTACAGTAAGCTGTTCTCCATTTAAATTGTGTGTCAAAAATCACTCAAATTATTGTGGGATGGGCTTCTAGCCCGTCCCGAATATGCAATTTAAACACGCAACAGCTTAGGGTGCGTCAGTAGTTCTCAGTTTTTCGCTCCTACTTCACCATTGAACTAGCTGACGCACCCTACTGAAAGCTCGCTAGCAATTAAAGTTATTTAGTTCGGAGGAACTATCGGATCGTCCTCTCCAGAACTGCATTGTGTTCGGCGCTCAGCTTGGGCAATTTCCATCAAGGGATAACTACCAATGGCTGATACTAAACTTGCCTCTATATTGGCAATGATTTCTCCCGCAGCATTGGGAACCCCCATTACTAATAATGTCAGGGGGGTAGATGAAACTATAGGTATCACAGCTCGTTTCTCCGTCAAAGAAAGGGATAAGGGAGAAGCGAGTTGGCCAACTGCGCTCTATTATTAACCAGGGGGTAGGGAGACAATTATGCAAAATTTTAATAAAAAATGTCGCCTCATCAAGCTGCAAACGTTCTCAGTGCTTGCTTTACGGATTATTAAATTTTCTGTAAATCTTACATTGAGAGGCAATTAAATCCTAGGCAGAGTACATCTCTGAGGTAAAATTAAGTCTAATCCTTTAATTGCTCAGGCATAGTCTCATGCCAATTCCCAAGCTTAGTGAAGCGACGAGCCAGCATAATACCTCTGCCACCTCCCTCAAGCGCGGTGAAACTTACTATTTAGCGGGTAATGTTACTAGCGCTGTCCTGCGTGGCAATTATCGTGCAAGCAATAGTGGAGGGTTCTGCTGTGCAACCTTACCGTATTACGATAAACTTTGATGACGCTAATGTGGCATCATCAAATTGCACTTGTGCTTACGATCGCGTTGGGTGGTGTAAACATATTGTTGCTACCATGTTATTATGTCTGCGACAACCACAAATAATTGAGCAGCGCCCCACACTGCAACAGTTACTCGATCGCCTCAACGATATACAAACCCAGCAATTAATACAACATTTAGTAGAAAAGGAGCCCTCACTCATCGATCCGATCGAACGATACATTAACTTAATTGCTATTCCTACGCCTCCACAGCCACCTACTAAATCACCCCGTCGTACCTCCATTAATCCGGCTCCTTTTCGACAACAAGTACGACAAATTTTGCGAAATGCTGTGCGTTATTTCGACGAGGGATGGGGGGAAGAAGACCCCATTACAGAAGAACTTTTAGATGTGATTCAGCAAGCGCAGGAATTGATCGCAGAGGGAGATGGTAACAACGCCTTAGTAATTTTACAAGCCATCACCGCAGCTTGCGTTGAAGATTGGGATGATGTAGAAGAATATGGCGCTGAAAGTTCTGATATAGCTAACGCTTTGGATGAAGCTTGGACAGAAGCCATTTTAACGGCTGAACTAACTGCTGAAGAAGAGATCGATCTCCAGGTGATGGTAGAAGCTTGGCAAGATGAATGGGATTGCGATTTCAGCATGAGCTTGAAAGCTTTACGCCAAGGTTGGGATGACCCCGTAATTCAACAGGTACTTCAAGGAAATATTACGGGGCAAGAAATAGGAGCTAATGAGGCACCAGAATGTGCTAAAAGCTTAGCATTAATTCGCTTGCAAATCCTCGATCGCCAGGAACGCTATCAAGAATACTTATACTTAGCGCAAGCAGAAAACTGCTCTCAACAATACTTGACGATGTTAAGTCGTTTGGGGAGAGTAGAAGCAGCAGTGGAAGCTGCTGCTACTCAGATGAAATCAGCGGAAGATGCTTTTGCTCTCGCTCAAAGTTTACAAGCACAGGAAGCCCAAGCTGAAGCTCTAAAAATTGCTCAAACTGGGTTGAATTTGTCAGGCAATTGCCTTTATAAACTGGCAATTTGGACGAGTGAGTTGGCTGTTGAATTGGGAGAAAACGAAGTTGCATTAAATTCTAGAATGCGGGTATTTCAAATCAAACCATCCTTTGCCGATTATCTTTTAGTGAAGGAGTTTGCAGGAAACAGTTGGTCAACTGTGAAAGCAAATTTGTTAGCAACTCTGAGAAGTGATAGAAGTTGGGGAGTTTCTGAAGCACAGGTTGATATTTTTCTCTATGAGGGACTTATTGAAGATGCGATCGCTGTTGCTGATGGCTTGAGTGGCTACGAATCGGCACTGATTCACCGAGTAATGGGGGCTGCGATCGCCCACCGCCCCGATTGGACGATCGCCAATGCTTGTCGGCTTGCTGAATCGATTATGGATCGGGGAAAATCAGAGGACTACGATCGTGCAATTAAGTGGTTGGAAAAAGCCCGCGCTGCCTATTTACAAATGGGGCAAAATCTTCAGTGGTGTGC
This sequence comes from Microcoleus sp. B13-B6, assembly GCF_036705405.1. Classification (NCBI taxonomy): domain Bacteria; kingdom Bacillati; phylum Cyanobacteriota; class Cyanophyceae; order Oscillatoriales; family Microcoleaceae; genus Microcoleus; species Microcoleus sp. B13-B6. The sequence goes on along the minus strand of NZ_JAUBUJ010000011.1, from coordinate 44,868 downwards.
TTATCGTTCTCAACTTATGCAAGTACACAATCGGAAGCGGAAGTTAATGGGAATGCTGAAGAGTCCCGATTTAGATTGAGGCTGAAGTTTACCGTAAACCGGAACAAGTGAAAGCGGCCCAATAAAAAGGGTCAGCAAAAGGGAAATCTAAGCAACTAATTATTTCCAGTCGTTCCAAAGTTTTGTAATTGCGTGTTGCTGTTTCGGCCCGCTTTTCTTCCTCTTGTAGCCATTGTAGGTAGTCGGGGGAACCTTCGGGATAGGAATTACGCTGGTTTTCTGCCAACTGGCGATCGCCCTCCGCCTCTTCAAATTTGCGTTCTAATAAATCAGCAAGTTGGGGAGAATAGCAAGCGACAAATTCTGATCCAGAGAGCGATCGCAAATTTATTTGTGCTTGCTGCAATGCTTTTGGGCGGCTACTTCCTTGCTGCCGAAGTTTGTGATAAAAAATTGAAAATAACGCTGTTGCTAAATCATCTACAGCCCACAGCGTGCTCACAACACTCCGAGCACCCGCACATAAAAAGCCCGTCGATAATGTCAAAATATCATCAGTAATTTCCGTAGTTCCTAACCCTGTTTCACAACAGGATAAAAACACATCAACTAAATGAGGCAGCCGCCAGCCCGGTGTCATTAACTGTCCCAAAGTAATGCTACCATCTGCCAATTGCAGTCGGGATTCTAACGGATTATCAAGGCGAGATTGAGCATGATGGCTAGAGATAATTCCCTGGACTTGTAAAGAAAGTTGCCGATAGTTGCTGACCGTTGCTTGGCTACGTCCTCGTAAGTGTTGTTCATTGCGAATATTATACAGTTTGGCAATTTGTTCACCCTCAAAACTTGCACAGGGTAAATCTTCCGTTGCATCTTCCACAATACCATACATTAGTCGATCGTTGACAGGTGGACGTTTGTGGCAAAATTCTAAAACTTGACAACTAGGACTGTAACGAATAAGAAATTTATCTCCTAAATATTGACCATTTTCTAAAGGTAAAGCAGCAAAAGGAATTTGGTGTAGGCAAAGGTGAGGAACAATAATCAGTTCCTCGATATTATTAAGGTAATGACGAATCAGGTTATCGATTTGCAGACGGCGGGAAAGTTTCGCTAAAAACTGCGGAATTCGCTTTCTCCACTTAGCTTTACATTGTAATTGCTCTTGGGCTGATTTACTTGAATCGCCAGAATCTAAGTAGGGTGTTAGCCAATTTTTATTAATCCATTTTTGTAAGTTTTTGCCTCGTTTTCTGGTTATTTTGTACAAATTTAGTTCGGCTTGTCGCAAAACAAATATATATGTATCTTCCTCAGTAGTGTAAAAATTAAGTATTGCTGTAGTAGGGCGATCGATGAGTTCTTGGATAGCGGTTAAATTAGGGGGACTGACTTGAATTTCGCCCGCTAAAACCGGATCTAAACGTCTTAGTTGTTCCCAAATTAGTTGTTTTTCACTTTCTAAACCTTGGATATTTTCACTAATGGCTTCTAAAGCTGCTCTATTGCGTGTACAATCCATATCAATTAGATCCTTAGCTCTAAATGCAATTAACTTCTGCTTTTTACTTGATTTCTTTAAACCGGAACGTTCGCAATCTATCTGTCGTTGAATTCCTTCAAATTCGGCTAAATATTCTTCTACTTCTGAAGGTATATCTCCATGAGAGTAAAGGTCATTACTGGCAATTAAATCTACTAACCGACGAGAGCGGGAACGTTCTACATATTCAAAAGCTTGTGGAAAATTTTTCGTATTAACTAATGCTTGTACAATATTTTCATAAAGATATATATCTTCTCCTAAAATTTCTTGGCGGCGTCGATCGGTATTAGCCCAAACTCGCAATTGTTCTAAAGCTTCAATACCAAGACTATACCCTTCAATGGCTTCTCTCCATAGTCCTAATTTGAAGGCAATTTGACCTAAAACTTGTCCCGAAATCAGACAAAGTTGTGGGAAAGCTTGAGGCGTTCTGACTTTTAATGCTAACTTAAAGTATTGAATTGCTTCGGTAAACTGCTCTAAATTGTGGTAGAGATAACCTAAATTATTTTGTACAGTTGCCCAATTTTCAGGAAAATCTTTGAGAGTATAAACTTCTAAAGCAGCTTGGTAATAGTCCCGCGCCAGTTTGAGGTTTTCGTCAACACTTCCTTGAGTGCGATCGCTATAAGCATAACCTAAGTTTAATTGCACCATAGCCCAATCTTCAGGAAAATCTTTCTGAGTATAAACTTCCAAAGCTGACTTATAGTAAAAAATAGCCATTTCTAAATTTTCAATTTCATTTTGAATAGTGCGCCTCCTATAGGCATTTCCTAAATTATTTTGGATCATTGCCCAATTTTCAGGGTTAATTTGACGGGTATTTACTTGCAAAGCCATTTGATAGTAATTAATGGCTATTTCTAAGTTATTATCCTCATCTCCTAGCAGACGTTCGCTATAAGCACTACCAATTATATTTTGCAGCATTGCCCACTGTTCAGGGAAATCTGAACGAGTATATATTAGTAAAGCATTTTCATAACATTTGATAGCACTTTCTAAATTGTGTAAAGAATCTCCATAAATTCGTTCACTATGAGCAACTCCTAAATGCTGTTGTGTTTCCGCCCACTGTTCAGGATAATTTTCATAATTACGAACTTGCAAGGCATTATTAAAAGCTTCGATTGCTAATTCTATATTTTCGAGACGGCTACCATATTTGCGATTGAGATAAGCAATCCCTACATTATTTTGAATCATCGACCATTGTTTACGATTAAATGCTTTTTGATAAGATTCAAGACAGGTAAGATAAAGAACAATAGCTTCTTCTACGTTTTCAGCTTGATTCCCTTGAGCATTTCTTAAATAAAAAGTTCCTAAGTTATTTTTGAGCAAACCCCAAATTTCAGGAAATTGACTATAACCGCAAGCATCTAAAGCAATTTTATAATAGCCGAGAGCTTTCTCAAGGTTATCAACTTGCTCTCCTTTAACTCTATTTTGATAGCCATACCCTAAATTATTCTGAATTTTCAACCAATTTTCTAAATAACTCTCTGGATTATAAATAGTTAAGGCATTTTGAGAAGCAGCAATTGATGCTTCAATATTTTCGGAAAGGTCTCCTTTTATTCTCTCTAAATAAGCAACTCCTAAGTTAAGTTGTATCAATCCCCACACTTCTGTAAAAGTCTCAGAATTATACACTTGTAATCCTAATTCATAATATGCAATTGCTCGTTCCAAGTTATCGGAATATTTCCCCGTTGTAGAAAGGTAATAGGAAAATCCTAAATTATTTTGAGTGTTCGCCCAATTGTCGGGATAGTCCTCACGATTATAAACTTGTAAAGTAGCCTCTATCAAACTCCTACCTAATTCTATATTCTGTTCTTGACTTCCCTTGAATCTGCTGAGATATGTCGCCCCTAAATCATTATGAATAAAAGCCCATAATTCAGGAAACTCTTCTTTCTTACAAATTTGTAGAGCAGTTTGATAACACTCAATCGCTTTCTCAAGATTATCAGCACGATTTTCTATTTTTTGACGGTAAGCATCTCCCATACAAAATTGGATCGTACTCGATTGTTCGGGGAAGTCTTCAGCACTATAAACAGTTAAAGCTGCTTGATAACACTCAATTGCTTTTTGGAGATTGTCGTCTCGATTCTCTTCAATTGTAATATAAGCATTACCTAAGCTCTCTTGAGTTTCTGCCCAGTGTATGGGATAATCAGTATAAGTACGGACTTGTAAGGCATTGTGAAAAGTGGCGATCGCCCTTTCAATGTTATCTACTTTTTGCCCTTGAATACGATTATAATAAGCTAGACCCAAATTATTTTGAATTCTTGCCCAATCTGTAGGATTATCCTCTTTTGGATAAACAGCCAAAGCAGCTTGATAATATTTAATTCCTAGTTCTATATTTTCCGATTCATCTCCTTTAACACGGTGGAGATAAGCCAAACCTAAATCATGCTGAATTTCCGCCGTTTTTAAGGGAAACTCTTGACACTTGCACACTTTTAATGCTAATTCAAAAGCAGCGATCGCCCTCTCCAGATTTTCTTCTAAATCACCTTCAACTCTGTCAAAATAAACTAAACCTAAGCGATGTTGAATTACACTCCATAATTCCGGTTCATCGGTATCATTACAACATTGTAAAGCTAATTCATAACACTCAATTGCTCTTTCTAAATTCCTGCTACGGTTCCCAGCAATGCGAATTTGATAAGCAAACCCCAAATGGTTTTGAGCAATCAACCAATCCTTGTGGTAATCTTCCCGATTGAGCGCCGCCGCTACTTGTTGATATCCCGCGATCGCAATTTCAATATTGTTTACACAATCGCCCCGAGTAAATTCTTGAATAAGACCACTAAAAGTGCCAATTACAGTGGCTATATCGTAAGCTTCTTCAGACTCTAATTTCGCTAAAACGTCAGTTGCCCAACTTCGCAAAAACCAATCAAAATTATCATCTAATTTATCTAATTTTTTTTCTAAAATAGGATATACAACTTCTGCATTTCCTTCACTTGCTTCGATTGCTTCCAAAACTTCTAGGAAAAAATTTAACGATTCCTCAGAATTAGCTAATTCCGATCGAATATTAATTAAGTCTTTTATCCTCGTCGCAGCACTCCGCAGCCAGTCAGATCCCTCTTCATTTTCCTCAACCAATAACTCATCTGCTACCTCCTCCATCACCTCTAATAAACCTTCATTAATGAGGTTTGAATAGTCATCCAAAATATCTCCTTCTTCACCATCTGGACAGGTACGTAGCATTTCAATTAGGTGACGATAAGCAGAGTTGAGCTGTTCTTTCATGTTACCTTTTTTGGGTTAATATCATTTTGGTTTTATATCAATTCCGGTTGCACTCAGACAGGATATAGAGGAGACGGCAATCCCCTTGGACTACCCGGATTAATTTTCGGGACATGGGGCACTGCGCCGTGTCGAAAGCTGTGGGTAATAGACTTCTTGCAAAAGTCCTTTCGATCAAATTTTCGGACGGGCTCTCCGGCCCATCCCACAAGAGAAAAAACTTTTTGTGGGACGGGCCGGAGAGCCCGTCCCAGCTATTTTTGCAAGAGGTCTAATATTAATTCCGAGGGTAGGGATTTGATACCACAGGAGTGCAAGTATCTGTATCGTTACAAATATATAGGCAAGCGAGCATGATACTCGCATTCCTAAAAAACGCTTTTTACAAAATGGGGAGGTTCTCAGTTTTTTGAAAAAATATTTAAGCTTTTGTTTCAATATCCCAAATTCCTGCTAATTTATTTAGCATTTTTTGGGCTAACTGTTGGAGGTTGAAATCTGCGGAGAGAACTTTTTCTTCTCGACTAATTTCTCCCATAAAAGCCTGTTGTTCAGGAGAATACTCAACTATTTGGTTGTGAGGATTAATAGGAATACTAGCGACTAATACATCTGCTCCTGCATACCGCCATTTAATGGGCTTGGTAGTTCGGTAAATGCGCTCTAATTGAGCGATAATTTCTGAAAAATTTTGTGTTTCTAAGAGTTGTCGCACTTCTAAGGCTACTGGATCGTCACTTCTCAAAAACTGATTTCCTAATTCCAGACGATAGAGATGATCGATCAGATCATCTAAGTTTTGGAGTTGGGCAATCTGGATCTGGCTTGGCAACGGAGAATTATCCAGTGATGGGGTAAATCCTAGCAGTTTCCCTGAGTCTAAATTTTCGCCAAATTCAACTATTACATAGCCGATTCTGTCTTCTATGGCTGCTGGTGGAACTACGATCGCACTTTCTCCAAACCAAACCGGGCGGCATTCTAATTTACCCATCCCTGGTAACACTAAATCAGCAATATCCCACTGGGCACGGACGACTGGATGCCAACTATCGCCTTGAATTAAATCGGGTTCGTAAGCTTGCCATTTGAGGTAACTATAGACAACATAAACTGCTAAAGTATTCACATAAACTCGTTTGGCAGCCTCATGCTTTGTCAATTCAGGAGCGAGTTGCAGAGTTTCGGCCGCAAATTTTCGAGCAGTGCGGTGAGCATCAGTACCTAGTGGAACTGTCAATAGCGTTGGGTTTGTGCTTTGCATAATTTAATCCTCTCTTGTGTATCCTAGCTCTAATGCGATCGCTTGGAGCAAGGGGCGACAGTTCCTTTCCCAGTGTGATTTTAGAGTTTGGTAGTTGATGTTAAATTCTTTGGCGATCGCAGTAAACTTGTCAGGGGTGGTTTTAAACAGCACCTTTAATGTGAGAACTTGACAGTTACACTCTGGATGATTTTTAGGATGACAGGAGCGAAATTTCCCATCGGGGTCTTCTTGGACGTATTGTTCTAGCTTTTGAATAATATTCTGATAATTTTCTTGCTCTAAAAGTGCGATATAGCCATCCAAACCACTGCGGGTAGGAGTAGAAAAACTTGTTTCTGAAAGCAAATCCAGCAACGCGGTTTCAGTATCTGAGCTTCCTATGGGGGCATCTAAACTGTAGGTGGGCGGTTCAGAAGGTAAATTCAAATCCTTAATGCGCCACTCTAGGTAACTATTTATCCATTGTCGTAGTCGTGTTGAAACATTCGGATCGCTAAGCTTGAACTTTGAGCAAATGCTTTTGTTCACCCATTGCCAGGTTTTATTTAAGGCTTCTAAATAATCGGGATGTGCAGATCGCCGTAGTCCGGGAAGTTCCTGTAGTTCGGCGAGCAATCGGTTCATCGCTTTGCGCCTTTGGGAGCTGTTTTGGGGATACTCGCATACCTCCTCAATTAGTTGGCGCAGCAGTTGATCCATAGGTGTTAAATTAATTATTTGAGTTCTCAACTGATTGTTGCAATCCTTGGAGATTGTCCGCTAACCAGAGGATGCTCTGTGTTCTGCGTGCACCCGAAAGTTATACAGCATATTCCATGTATATTCGGTACACACAACCTTGTCGTAAGTAAGGTGCGTCGCCACCAGTCAATCTGCAAGTTTCATTAAACATGAGCAGCGACGCACCCTACATAACAATGTACCAACAATAGAGCTTTATAGTGTACTTCACGAACCACCGAATATGCTGTAGTTATATCTATTCCGGTTGCACTCCTCATGACTGTTGACTGTTAATCGAAAAACTGAATGATGGTTGAGTGTTGAATTTTGACTCGATTTTACGCCAGACTTTGGAAGCGCGAATATCACAGATTTCAGATTAATTCAAGTGTCGATCGATCGTCACAATCGAAACAGGCCGCAACGCATCAAAACGAGTTGAATTCCCCCCAGCCACAGAACGCGACAATTGCACTTGCACGATTCGGTAACTCCAGTGCGGTTCCCGGCGCACCCGATCGCCCATCCAGCTCAAAACAGTAGCAATATCCTCAAAAGCATCCAAAGCCAGGACGATCGAGCCTCCAGGGAGCAGCCGCAGCGCGCAAACGCCCAAAATTTTAGTCAACCCTCCCCCACTACCGCCAATAAAAATTCGGTGCGGAGGACGCAAGCGGTGCAAGATTTCCGGGGCGGTTCCGTGAATCGAGAACACATTTTGCAGCCCAAAACGGCCATAGTTGAACTCGATCGCAGAAGTACCAGAAACCGTTTTTTCGATCGCATACACCTCAGACTGCGGGAATAAACGAGCAATCTCGATCGACACAGAACCGTTACCAGCACCCACATCCCAGACAACTTGTCCCGGTTGCAAAGCCAATTGTGCCAGCACCAACACCCGCACTTCCCGTTCAACCGTCAAACCAGGCTTGTCGCCACAACCGATAAAAGCTGCATCCGGTATTCCCAACAAAGGCAACTTTTCCAAATCCAAAGGTTCCGTCCCCGCCGGGGACTCCCGCAGCATCACAACCACGCTCAGCGGTGCAAAAGACTCTCCCAGCAAAGCTGACAGAGAACGGAGGCCCACGCGCTCGTCAGCAGAACCCAAATTTTCGCAAACCCAAAACTCGTAGCGTGTAGGCAAATCTAGAGCTTTCACCAAATTTGCCAGGGCCGCCGGAGTATGAGTTTCGTCGGCGAGCACCGCAATTTTCTCGACACCGAGTTTGAGTTTTGCCGTCAGTTCCTCAAAATAACGTCCTTGAGAGCCAACAAAATGAGCGTCTTGCCAAGGGATTTGCAAGCGGTTAAAAGCCAACTGCACAGAACTGACGTGGGGGTGAAAACTCAATTTTTCTGCAGGCAATTGGGCAATTAACAACTTTCCCCAGCCGTAGAACAGCGGGTCGCCGGCCACTAAAATTACGATCGGTCGATCGCGGGGTTCCACCGTCTCCCCAGAGGGATATAATTCGGGTTCAGTCGCCCACCAGCGCCGAATTTCCAGAATTGCTTCGGTCAAATCTTCCAACGCCCAGCGCTCTCCGTCGTGCTGGGGAAAATAGCTTAAATGGCGCTCGCTGCCTATTAGCAGAGCGGCCATTTCTACAACCTGCCGCGCCGATTCGCTCAGCCCAGCAGCTCCATCTAAACCTATACCAACAACGTTTACTGTCACTTTTTAAGCAAAAAGTAAAAAACCAGAATTACTGATTTTTCCTGGTTTTTCATAATTTTTTTCCTTGACTTTAATGTCAAACAAAAATAATTAAAGCATGTGAACAAACCAGACGGTCAACTGAGTACAGTTAGACCGAAGGCTTCTTTTTCCTTTTTTTTCTCATGCTTTTTATAGTGAGGTAGTTCCACCCCCACTTGCTAATATAGTATCAGAGTATTTCCCGAGCATCTTGGGGTATAAAAGAATAATTGTCGGTTTCGGTACCGAAACCCGACGAGCCTTTCATCACGCGGGCGTAATTCCCAACGGGGTACGGGGCCCAGCGATCTGATTAATCCCCTCTAAATATACGCCCGGGACTTCCCGGCTGGTAGTTAATAGGCAATATCCTGACTATTGCCACAGGGGAGAGGGGGAGAGGGGGAGAGAGACTGGGAGAGTGGGAGATGGGGAGAGGGGGAGATGGGAAAAAATCTTCCTTCTTCCTTCTTCCCTCTTCCTTCTTCCTTCTTCCTTCTTCCTTCTTCCCTCTTCCTTCGTTAAAACTCAAAAACAGGCCATTCCGGTTGCCGGAGATAGGTGGTCATGTCGTCAAACTTCCGCAGTTCCACTCGGTTTACGGACAGTTCTTGCGGCGTGTCCAGCCATTGCTCGTTTAACTCTGACAGCAAAGCGCACAAGCGAGCGCGGTCAAGGTTCGGCCCGATGTCCCCAAAATAAGCCAGAGTAATGTGTGCCGTAAGATGATATTGCTGTTCAATTCCCAAAGCCATTAAATCGGGATTTTGATAGATCGATCGGCGAAACTCCAGAATTTGCTTGTAAGAGTTTTCGTCCGTCGGTGCCAAACAAACACCCACAGCTCTAGTCATCACCATCAACCCCAGCACTATCCAGCGAATCGGAGGGCCGCCCGCCAAGGGTTTACAGGCGGCAAAACGATCGGCCATGCGCGAGCGCAGTTGCTCCTCAAATTCGGGATTTTTATCAGAGGCATCTCGAAAAGCGCTGCTCCAAATTAAATCGGCTACGGTTAAATGGAAGGTATCAGGAGGCAGTGCCACGATCGCACCCTCCGCTATTTCCTGCAATATCCGTTGTTGGCTCGAGTGCAAATTACTATAAAATGCAGCATTTTCTGCATCTTCCCCCGCAGGGGGCGTAATCACCGAATAACCTGGAAAAGGTACAGGATTTCTCCGGCCTGCTTCGTCGGGCTTAAATTTTGGAGATTCCTGAATGTGTTCCACCTGGGACTTGTAGGAGTCCAGCAGCGTCATTCGCGCCACCCGATTTACGTAAGCTTGATAAGTATCATCCAATCTTGATTTCCTCGCGGTGACATACTCCCACACCAAATTTTATATTATGGCGCGGGCTTCCAACAGCCCTATTCAGGATATGTTGGACAAGCCTCGCCTGCAACTCTGATTTTTTTGGCTAGTGAGCGTTTATGCAAATTTACCTGTTTTGGGGGGAAGACGACTTTGCGATGGCGCAGGCTGTGACAAGTTTGCGCCAAACAGTCCTCGACCCCAACTGGGCTAGTTTTAACTATGACAAAATTATTGCCGATTCCGCCGGAGCTGTGGTCGAAGGGCTCGATCGAGCCTTAACGCCGCCCTTCGGTACCGGCAGCCGTTTTGTCTGGCTGGCAAATACGACTGTAACGCAGCAGTGCTCTCCTGAACTGTTAGCACAATTTGAACGGACGCTGCCGGTGATTCCCCCTACCACCGTGCTGCTGCTGACATCCGTCAAAAAACCCGACAGCCGGCTCAAATCTACCAAGTTACTGAAAGAGTCCGCCGAATTTCGAGAATTTTCACCGATTCCGCCTTGGAATGACAAAGAATTAGCCCAGCGGGTGCGTCAAGTCGCAGGCGAAATGAACGTAAAATTGACCGCCACGGCGATCGAACTTTTGGCCGAATCCATTGGCAGCGATACCCGCCAGCTATACAGCGAACTCGAAAAATTGCTGCTGTTTGCGGGCAACCGCAGCCAACCTCTGAACCCGGAAGAAGTTGCGGCACTGGTGCACTGTCACGCCCAGAATACCTTCCAGCTAGCCGATGCGATTCGCGAGGGCAATACCTCCGCCGCTTTGGATTTATTGGCAGGCTTAACTGGCCGCAGCGAGCCTGGTTTGAGGATTGTGGCTGGCTTGACTGGTAAGTTTCGGATTTGGCTGTGGGTAAAGGCGATGATCCAAGCGGGCGATCGCGATGATAAAATTGCTCAAGCTCTAGACCTCGGCAATCCGAAACGAGTATACTATTTTCGTCAAGAAGTCAAGAACGCCAGCTTAGAAAAACTGGAAAAAAGTTTGCCCTTGCTGCTAGACTTAGAAGCTTCTTTAAAGCGCGGCCGGGAAGAAATCTCAACCCTGCAAACCAAAGTTATAGAACTTTCTAGCTTGTTTCGCTGATGCGCGACAGGGCACAGGAGCGACCCGTTACTGTAAATTTTTACAACAAATTTCTTTCTTCGGCTATGTGCTTGATGCCGGCTCGCGGGCCAAAAGGTCAATAGATACTAGAAATACTCTCAGAATGCCAAATTAGAAGTTAATGTGGTAAATAAATATTGTCCGCCGAATGCCGATCGGTTAATATTATTTGCCGGCTCTCCACCCCCCCAAAAAAAAGAGCGCTACCCATGACACAACAGAACCCGCGGGAACTGCTCAAGCAAGGCGATCCAAAAGCGATCGCATCTAGCATCAACCGTACACTCAAACCCAAAGGCATCAACGCCGATGTGACGCGGGACAACGGCTGCCTCCACATAATTCTGGAGGCAGACAAAGTACCGGATCAAATGGTATTGGTCGATTTCATCCGCACCGGCATGACGAAGCTGGGACTCGAATCAATTCACACTGTAAAGGTTTACGGGCGTCGAACAGGTGACGGTGAGCCTGCGTGGGAAGATGAAATTGATCTGATGCCTGCAGATTCAATGCCTTACCCCTTGGATAGTGGAATGCCTGACGAATCTGTAGGTTTAGATGATGTCGAGCCAGAAGAGGAAGACTATTATCAAGAAGGAGAATTCGATCGAGATGACGACGAGGAAGACGAAGACGAAGACGAAGATCAAGCCCCGCCTCCGAAAAAACAATTTCCCAAATGGGTAATACCTGTGGGTATCTTAGTACCTCTGGCGGCGATCGCAGGGCTTTTCTTTACTAAAACTTTCCCCTTCGGCGACTCGAACCCAGAACCCATCGCCCCCGAAGCTGCTTCCCCTTCCCCGAAACCCGCATCTCCCGCGTCTAAAGCCGCCGCATCCTCTCCGGGTGCATCTCCGGGCACCCCACAGGCAGCCTCCCCTGCACCAAAACCCGCTCCCACTGCTGCTGCGCCAGCAAGCCCAACTCCGACATCTCCACCACCCAAAGCTGCTGCTGCATCTCCGGCGCCCAAGGCAGCCTCTCCTGCACCAAAACCCGCCGCGCCTAAGCCTGACTCTTGGAGAGAAGCCGTTAACACAGCTCAGAAGGCAGCAATTTCGGCCCAGACGGCTCAGTCTCAAAATGAGTGGATCGCAGTAGCAAGCGAGTGGCAGCAAGCCGTTAAGCTCATGAGATCCGTACCGTCAACCAGCCCGAACTATCAAAAGGCTCAGCAAAAAGCGGCAGAGTATCAGGCTAATCTGATTGTTGCCAACCGCAGGGCGGCAGCAGCGCCTTAAGAGTTTTAAGTTTTGAGTTTTGAGTTGAATACTCGATGTGCTAAAAGTCAAAAGTCTAAAGCCAAAAGTAAAAAATCTTTTTTTACTCAAAGCTTTCTTACCTTTTGACTTTTTTCGATAAAAGTAAGATTCACTGAACAAACACAGCAACAACCCGCTTTCTTGGATAAACCGGGTTGCTAAACACAGAGCTTGATTTAAATCGGTTCTTCCCCTTGATTAAAACGCTGAATTCCTTGATTTTCCTCTACGCACCCAATAGCATCTTTAGGAATATTGAGGATACCTGTAAACGAATTTTGGGTTACTTTCAAAGCTTGTTCCTTATTTTTGTGTTCTGCAAGTTCGCGCTGTAAATTGTCAATAGTCTGTTGAAAGCGAGTCGCTTGTCTGAGCATTTCTTGTTCGGAAAACTCCAGCAATTGCATCAGATTTGCAACTTGAGATTCCAGTAATTTGGTTTCGTAAATATTGTTATTTGTAACAAAGCTGGTAGGATTTTCTGAATATTCAAAAACACTTTGTTTGTCGGGCATGGACAATGCTGTTTTGACACTAAGTGCCAAATCTTTAAACATTTCAGCCGTGCTTTGGGGAATTTTAACTTTCAGGAAAATCACTACCGCAAACACACTTCCTGACGGCAGAAGTCCCCCAAATCCCAAGACAGACTTGACTTGGTAGGGGATAATTAAGGAATTTTGCTCAGGAATAAAGGGGCTGCCTTTTGCCTCTGATACGTGAAAAATATTTAATACTGCGGACTCTAATTGCAGGAACCTTTCTCGCTCAATTCCGAGGAAGGTAGGAATGTCTAAACCAAACTGCCGGATTATTTCCGAAATCGCCGGCATTTGAGCCACTAATTTTGGGCTAACTAATGGAATAGCTGTATTTTTTGCTGCTGTGTGCCGAGAATTCCACTGCGGTTCTGTGCCTGCGGCTGCTAGCAGAGTCCAACATTTCATGTCGGCGGCGGGGGAATTGCCCTTCATCAAGCGGCGCGCAGATTGTTGCAATGAGTCTTCTAATTCCCCGTAGGGATGAGTTTTGAACAAACGCACTAAGGCACAGGTATTTTCTCCAGTTTGCGAATCGCAAAAATGTCGGTAAATATAGTTAACAATCTTCTGGCTGCTGGCTTCCATACTAGCAGTATTTCTACCTAAATGGCGCAGGACTAAGCTGCATTTCGCCATGTCTTGCGGGGTAAATAAGGTAATATCGTACATTAAAAAATGCTCTCCAAGAGCTCAAACACTGTTTTTCATTTATCGTTAAGTCCGCTAAGCCATCCGGAATCCTACTGAGAGTTTTAAACACAGTGTTGGTTGAAATATCTATAAAATTTGCCCCCCAATGCAGCGGTTGTATGGCAGGATACAGAAATTAAGATTAAAGCAAAAAAAATCTATCCCCTAGGGTAGGCCACAAGGAAGAAAAGCCGATGTATAATTTAGCAAACGGTTTTTTACGATAACTCCCCCAGAGGAAAAGAAACAGGGTTTTTCAACGGATATGCCTCGCGTTTGAGTGGGCATTTTCGTAGATAAAAGTCGGTTTCTGGGTAAGCTATCTTCACAGAAATCCTTGAAACTCAAGCTGCAATTTTTGTGGCTGGCGATCGCACGCCGATCAATCAAAAAATGGTACAATTTCGTCAGTCTTGGACGCAAAAACCGGGTTTGCTTACAGAGAAACAACCCGGTTTTTGAGGTATTGGTAAGTATAGCGGTTCTCAAAAAAGTGAGGTATGCCCTATGCCCTATGCCCATGAGTACCTCATCTTTCTGAGAAAGGCTATAGATGCTGTGGTGAAAACTTTTAACTACCCCAAAAAACTCTACTCAGCAGGTTGAGACTTTGCTTCCAGGGCATCTTTAGCAGACAATCCCTGATCTTGAACGCCAAAATACCACAAACTAGCAGCAGCTTCGGCGCGAGTCACGGATTTCTTAGGCTGAAACAGAGTAGTAAAACCAAAAACGCGGCGAATATTCGCCAAATCTCCATTGTTAAAATCAGCTAAAACTGCCCGCGACGCCTGGGAATCAATCTTAGAAGCATCTTGAAAACCCCACTTTTCTTTCACTCCGTCAATGTTAGCTGTCGGTAAAACTTGACGACTATCTAAAGGCACTTTCCAGAGAATCATTGTTTCGCGAGTTAAAGGTGCATCCGGGCGAAATTTCACATCTTTAGTTTCTCCCGAAAGCGAACTCGGAATTACACCGGCTTCTGCTAAACCTTGAATTGCTGAAAAATCCGGGTCTGTTTTGGGTACGTCAGAAAAAGCCGGTTCGCTAGAGTCTACTGCTAATCTAATTTGTTTGGCTTGACGGCTAGCATAAATCTGATTGTTAGCTGCTACTAACCAGCGGGCGTATTCGCGGCGAGTGATAATTTTGTTGGGTTTGGGCAAAGTGGTGGCAGTTTCTAAATTAGCACTTTCTGCGGCTCGCACTTTCAGCACTTCCAACTGACTTAAATCTGCCACATACTGCCGCAACTGTTGAGGAATTTGGCTTTCTTGTTGGCTAACTTTTGCTGATTTTGGCGAGGCAGATGGTGTTGGAGTAGTTCCCTCGGAATTAGATGGAGTTGGTGAAGCGGTTGGAGATGCGCTAGACTCGGAATTATTAGGTTGGGGACTGGCTGCAATTTCGGGGCTTTCTTTGCTGTAGTCGATCGCAAATTCTGTAGAACCCCCTACTTTCTGAGTAGGAGAAAGCGACACTGTTACCCGTAAATTATCTCGCGTTGCTACCAAAGAACCTTGTCCCTCGGCGGTGGGGCGGCTGACTATTTCCCAGTTGCGACGCCCAAACTCTGTGGAGTAAAAGTTCTGTACCGAATTCACAGGATCTGTGCTCTCCCAGCGCAGCCGCACATTTTTTGGCAACGAATCTGTTTGCCCACTAACTTCGATTAACTCAGCATTAGGATAGAGTGGAATCTCTGTAGGGAAATCGGGAGGAAGTTTGGCGGTAGAGTTTGTCTCAATTGCTGTCGCTGGTGGCGGGGAAGAGAAAACCACTGGATTTTGTTTTAATGTCGGATCGGCGGCTAAAGATTCTTCGAGTGCCTTGCTGTTGGGGCTGTTTGCACAAGCTGTGACAGCAGCCAGCAGACACACCGCTAGCCAAGTATTTACAGCAGCGAGTATATTGGTTTTATTGGTTTTATTGGTTTTACTGGTTTTAGCTGGCGATCGCCCTTGAGAGTTGCGTCGCCGTTGAGTAAATATAATATTCAGCATAAATCCCCCCTTTGCGGATATATTTCTAGGCTAGCGCAGATCGATCGGTCAAATATATTTCTTAACCAAATGAAATTTCTGTATTTACTTCTAGCTACTGCTACATTACTTGTATTGCCTCTCAAATTTGCCCGTCCCGCTGCATCTCAACCAGCCCCGCTGCGGACAGCCATTCCGACGGCAGAGTGGCAGCCATTTTGCTCAGCGATGGGTCAGTTTGCGATCGATATGCCGGGAAATCCCAAAATTAATTCCGAAATTTTTTCAAATCAAATTATTGCTCATACATACCGATCGAACTTAAAAAATAAAGAAACTTATTTGCTTCAATACTTTGACCTAGATTTTCGGATGAGGAACAATAATATCAATAATATCAGAATTACTTTAAATAATGCCGTTGATTTATTTGTAGTGGGGGCGAATGCTAAATTGTTGCAAGTGCGGGATATTTCCCTCGGAGGCTATCCGGGAAAAGAATTTGAGTTTCAGCCGCTTTCCCCCACTGAACCTGTAGGTGTAGGTCAAGTTTTTTTTGTGGAAACGCGCGTTTACGGGCTGGTTGCCACTACCCCAGAACCCGAAAATGCTCAAAAATTTCTCGACTCTTTTCGTTTGTTTTGAAGCAGGAAGTTTTACAATGAGTAGTGTAGCGAGATTTAACAGATTTAATGGAGGGATGTTGAGGGAAGAAGTCCCAGGTTCGAGGTTCGAGGGAAAAATTAGTTGGGAGTGGCGATCGAATTTATTAATAAAACTTACGCATTTAAACTTGGTTTATAGGAAAATATTGGCTTTGGTAACGAAAAATGAAGCTATCTACCGAGTTTCTGAGGAATAATGCGGTCAGAACTCATTAAGGATCGTGGATTAAATAACTTCCGTAGTAGGTTGGGCCCGTGGAACGAACCCTCCGTTTCACTCCGCCCAACAATCAAGCTTGGGGTTGGGTTTCGTGCCTCAACCCAACCTACAAAAAATGCAAGTTATTTAATTCTCATTCCTAAGTTAAATGTGACTTAATACCTTATTTTGTTTTTTGTACTCTATCTAACGGTATAGATAAATTTTACACCTGTGGAGCGATGTAGATACTTCCTCAAGTTTATATATTTGATATAAGGATTTTTAAATCGCAGAAAGCACAAATAAAGATGCTGTCTTGATCCATCTGGCTCCCATCTGGCTTAACGAAGGCAGGGAAGTCAGGCTCATCGAAAGCTTACCCGGAGGGTATTAACCTATTATGAACAAACTAACACCCATTCTCCTCAGCGGCATCCTATTATTTGGAGCTGCTGCTTGCAGCGAGGGGGCTAAAACTAGCGCTGATGCTCCTAATTCTACCACAGAAAATACCACTAGCCCGCCTCCAGCCGAGACTGTTCAAAAAACTCAGGGTGACGCAACTAGCGATATTCGCAAAGCACAAGCAAATTCTGATATCAGGGCCAGAGAACAGCGCAACAATGTGACGGGTGGCGATGCCATCAGAGCCGATGGCGACCTGCAAAGTGAAGTACGCTCCAAGTTAGAAGTAAACATCACTAAAGGTCAGCTAACTGTTGACGCAAAAGATGGGCTTGTCACCGTAGGTGGCACAGTTCCCAATCAAGCTGATTTAGCTAAAATTGAGCCACTAGCTAAAGAGATTAAGGGTGTCAAACAGGTGAATGTTACGGCTGTTGTCGCCCCTGCTGCACCCGCATCGCCTAGCAGCAATCAATAAATTAGCAGGAAGAATTGCGAGGGAAAGAAGGGAAAAGGATGTAGTTATCTAGGAGAGAAGTCTGAGGGAAGAGGGTAAAGTTGGGCATTGTAAGATGGCTTTCGGAGCGGATCGCAAGGCTTAGGTGACTCTCTAGGGAGAGTGGGGTTTTAAGTGAAAGAGTTTAAATTGAATTTACAATTTCCGCACTCAAAACTCGCGCAATACCTGCAACTTCCCCTTCCCAATTTCCGATTTCCCATCCCGGACAATTAGTTGGAAACCAACCTGAAGATAGAGCGGGAAGTTATTCCCAGCGACCGATGAAAATTGTTGGGAAAAAATGACTAAATGTGATTGATGGCAGAGCATAAATTCTGTGGTTGTGTAAAAGTAGTATATTTTTCAGGAGAAAAAAAATGGCTTTAGGTCAACACAAGCGAGCTGTAGGAGCATTTTCTAATTACCGAGATACGGAACTAGCCCTGATGGAACTGCAAAGTACCGGGTTTCCGATGAATAAAGTTTCGGTAGTTGGCGAAAATCTCGATCGCAGCCAAATTGCCGGCGCTAGCACTGGTACTGGTACTGGTACTGGTAAGGGTACCGACGACAAGGTGGGCGGCGGCGCAAAAGCAGGCGCGACAGCGGGAGTCGTGACGGGTGGTTTGATTGGGTTACTCGGAAGCATTGGAGCGCTAGCGATTCCAGGAGTTGGCCCGGTGATGGCGGGGGGTGCGATCGCAACTCTGCTGGCAGATACTGTAATTGGAGGCGCGATTGGGGCAGCAGCAGGCGGTTTGGTAGGCGGTTTGGTCGGCTTGGGAGTTCCGGAAGAAAAAGCTAAGGCTTATAACGATCGCGTCTCGCGTGGAGAATATTTGGTATTCGTAGAAGGAACAGATGCCGAACTTGCCACAGCCGAAGGAATTATGACTGTGCGGGGCATCCAGGATTGGGGCATTTACGATGTGCCGACAGACACCGGCCGCAGAGCTTCGGGTCGCCAGAAGCGCGCCGTGGGAGTGTTTTCAACCCGCCGCGAGACGGAACACGCACTGGGAGAACTGAGAACTGCCGGTTTCGACATGAATCGGGTTTCGGTCATCGCTAAGGATGCTGAGTCTAAAGGCGACATCGCAGGCATTGACGTACACGACAGCGCGGACAACAAATCCGATGAAGGGGCCACAAAGGGCGCACTCACAGGTGGCACTTTGGGCGGTTTGACAGGCTTGTTGGTAGGTCTGGGCCTAGTGGCAATTCCGGGAATCGGGCCGATTATGCTGGCAGGAGCCTCAGCTACGGCGATCGCCACTACACTCGCCGGTACGGCTTTGGGTGCGGCAGCAGGCGGCTTGATCGGAGCTTTAGTCGGTATGGGAATTCCCGAAGAGGAAGCTAGAGCATACAACGATCGCGTGGCAAGAGGAGATTACTTGGTACTGGTTGACGGCAGCGAAGCAGAAGTCGCTAAAGCTGAAACCATTCTGAGCCGCGGAGGCATTCAGCATTGGAACACCTACGACTATAATAATCCCAGCGTCGATAGCGCTCGGGCTGATTACGGCGCACCGGGCACTCCAGGGGTTGATACTACCGCTGGTGTTTACGATCCAACTTATGGCACTACCGGCCGCCCTCTGATTTAATACTTCAGAGTTTGTTTGGTTATTGTTTCTACTTTCTGCAAAGTAGTCGCACTCGCGCGATCGGATTGTGGAAAGTGAGCGAACCAGGACGGGCGAGCTAGCGGTTTTGCACTTCGTCAGTAAAATTATCTCAAAAGTCGGCTTTTTCTCTGAAAGCCGACTTTTGTTTTGTTCTGAAAACTTAAAAAAGCCACCGGTCAAAAGTTTAATTTTGATTAGGGGCCCAGTCCGTGAGCTGGGCTTTGCGCCGGAGGATCGATCGGCTCCCTTAATTTTTATACCCTAAATCCGCAGTGTTTTTTGAGTCTGTAACACTCACTACAGCTCGATTGCAAACCCTGTAGTATTATCAAATTTGATGACATAAATTACAGCAGATATTGCCCAGTTAGTCAAAGAGCGACTATCTTTAATTATGGGGTGGCTAATTTCACCAACTTATACAGGTGAAGTATCCAGTCCCGCGCGCCCAGAAATGCCTGCGGTGGTCGGCAAATATTAGAATAGTAATAATTGTCGGAGCCTTCGGGCAACACTTAGGCTGGTCATTAGTTGGCTGTAGCAGCCGAATTGCCGTTGGCAAGACCTGCTACAGGAATACAGTTTTTCTGGGAATGCCTCAGCGAAACATTTGAGAAGCCCAGGAACAGCTTTTATGTCCGGGAGCGCGTCAGGTGTCCGGTGTTCTGTTAATTAGAACCGCAAGCGCTCATGGATCGAGTAAAGATTAACAGCAAGCACAGCAGCGCGGGAGCACAATGGCTCGCGGCGTCTTTTTTCGCGAAATCTCAGGCTCAGGGCAGCGTATTGTTTGCTTTGCCTGGGACTCGCTCAGCACTCCGAGGGAAACAGCCTTCCTGTGGGATTTCACTGGCGCGCAGCACAGTGGGGGGAGGTGAAACTAGCTGAGCTGACCGGGCTCTGCTTTCATGGGCGATCGAAGATAAAAGGCACTTATGTAGAAGGCATTTGGGGTTGAAGCTCCGATATCTTGTTTCTTGATTGCACTAATAAATTCGATCGCCTGTAGTGGCAAATTATCGGGTCAGAATGCGGCGCGGATGCCGCCAGCAATACCCCCAATATTCGAGCGACCTTGACAAGATCGATCGACAAATTCTCGGTATTTTGGTAAATAGTTAGCAGTTAATAGTTAGTGATTAGCAGTTAGTATAAATACAACTAACAATTAACAACTAACATCAACCGCCAACTAATTACTAGCCCCATAAGACTTACAGGGCTTACAGGCGGCGAGCAACTCGGTTTCTTCAGGACTGCCGCGCTGAAAACACCCAGATTATTTACGACAAACCGGGTTTTTCGTGAGTTATAACTAGGTGAGCGGGGTGATGCTAGGAATCAACCAGTTTTGACAATTGTTAATGTGGCAGTATAGGTTTAAAAAACTTACGGCCAAACACGATAGTACAAATTTTCAGACAACATAGAACATCGAGAAATTAAGGAAACTCACTCAATTTTTTTATGAATTTCACTGAACTTTTAAGTGCCGATGAACTTTTAACTAGACATAGAAACGGGGAACGAGATTTTCGAGGGGCTAACCTCATTGCAGCTCATTTGAGTGAAGCTAATCTCAGTCGAACAAATTTGAGCAACGCTAATTTGAAAGGCGCCAACTTAATTAAAAGCAAACTGATTGGAGCTAATTTAAACGCCGCCGACTTGAGCGGGGCTAATTTGTCTAAGGCGAAATTAATTGAAGCTAACCTCGGTAGTTCTAGTTTAACTGGAACTGTGGCGATCGCCGCAGATTTTAGCGGGGCAAATCTCAGCGGAGCAATATTGTCTCAGGCTGACTTGAGCAAAGCTGTGATGACGGGAGCGAGTTTAGTAGGAGCTTGTTTGCTAAGCGGCTCGAAACTAACGGAGGCTAATTTGAGCGGGGCGACGCTGAGCCGAGCAATTATGAGCGGCGTTGATTTAAGCAGAGCAAATCTGACTAGAGCGATTCTCAGCGAGGTAGATTTGACCGGGGCGAACCTGAGCGGAGCAACTTTAACTCGGGCTTATCTCAATCGCGGAAATCTCAGCGGCGTCAATTTAGTTGGGGCTTGTTTGAGCGAAGCAAGTCTGCGGGAGGCTTCTATTAGCGCTGCTAATTTAAGCGGTGCTGACTTGAGCGGTGCTGACTTGCAATCGGCCAATCTAAATGGCTCTAATTTGAGCGGTGCCGACTTGCAGGGAGCTAATTTGAGTAAAGCTAATTTAAATGGTTTGATTCTGCACAATGCTGATTTGAGGGCTGCGAATTTGAACAAAGCTTCTTTGCGGGGAGCTAATTTGAGCGGTGCGAATTTGGCAGGCGCTAGCTTGCTGGAAGCGGATTTGCGGGGGGCGAATTTGAGTCACGCCAATTTGTCTGGAGCGGGTTTGCTGCTAAGTTCTCTGACAGGGGCGAATTTGACAGGAACTAATTTGTCCGAGGCTAATTTGATTGGGGCGAGCTTGAATGTTGATAATTTGAATGAAGCAGCTTTGGGCGGCGCAATTTTGCCGAATGGAGCTACTCACAGCCGGGATTGATATCGATTCCGGTTGCACTCCTTATCATTGTTGACTGTTGACTGTTGACTGTTGACTGTTGACGGTTGAAGGAGGGGTTAAAAAAATGAAAATTGCGCGAATTATTTGTTGGCATTGGGATTCGACTTTACGCCCTACTATGAAGCGCGGATTTGATATCATTCCGGCGCAGCAGGAATTGATATGAGGAGTTGATTAAGGGAAAATAGTTTTGAGTTTTAAGTTAAATAATCTTTAATTTAAAACTCAAAACTTTTGACAATAAAGAATTCAGGAGCCAGGAGTCAGAATTGAGTAATTGGTTGTGCGAGGCGGGTTTATATATAGCAATCCTAAATGATTCAGATAAATTTGTAGGGGTAGTGCTACCCCTACTCCCCGTGCCTACCCCCTATCTATCGGGCAACCACGGGGGGATTGCCCCTACAATAATTATGCAAATGATTTAGGATTGCTATAGATTTTCGATCGCAGACAATCTATTAAAATTCGCAGTCAGCGATTCAGTTTCCTTAGCAATGTCACGATTGCTTGGACTAACTCATTGGGTTCGACAGGTTTTGCAAGATGACGTTGAAACCCAACAGCAAGAGCTTGGTTCTGATTAAAGTCTCCAGCATAAGCAGTCAGGGCGATCGCCGGAATTTGCCCGCCCTGCTCTGGTGGTAGAGCTCTCACTTGCCGCACTAGCATATAGCCATCCATATCCGGCATTCCGATGTCGCACAGGAGGATATCGAAGGGTGTGGTTGAGAGCAGTTGCAGTGCCTCGATCGCAGACCCAAGGGCAGTCACTTTGGCTCCGGCTTGTTGGGCTACAAACGCCACAAACTCGCGTGAATCCGGTTCATCATCCACAACCAACACGCGCAGAGAGGCAAGGTGAAGATCGTTCGATCGAACTTCAGTTGTATCGGCAACTTCTTCAACCCGATTCGCGGTATGCAAGAGGGGAAGTTCAACGGTGAAGGTGGCTCCCTGTCCTTCACCCCTACTTTCAACCCAAATTCTGCCACCGTGCATCTCAACAACTTGCCGTGCGATCGCCAGCCCCAATCCCAAACCCCCAAATTTACGAGTTGTGGCTCCATCCTCTTGCCGAAAATGCTCAAACACATAAGGCAGAAAGTCAGGATTGATGCCTTTTCCAGTATCGGTGACAAGAATCTGGGCATGAGTTCTACTTTGGGTTAACCTAACGCTAATTTGCCCGCCTTGAGGGGTGAATTTCACCGCATTGGATAAAAGATTCCAGATTACTTGCTGCAAACGCCCGGAATCGCCAATTACCATTCCCTGGGAGGGTGAAAAGGTGGTTTGAATTTGCAGTGACTTGGCTTCGGCGGCTAGTCGAACGGTTTCTAAAGCGGCCGAGATCACCATATTCAAGTCAACAGACATCGCATTCAAACTCAGTTTGCCGCTCAGAATGCGGGAGATGTCGAGCAGGTCATCAATCAGTTGTAGCTGGAGTTGGGCGTTGCGTTCGATCGAGGCAAGGGCGCTAGCCGTTTTTGGAGCGCCCAGTTTGTTTTGCTGCAACAGCTTCGACCAGCCGAGAATAGGGTTGAGGGGCGTTCGCAACTCATGAGACAGCACTGCCAGAAACTCGTCTTTAATGCGGTTGGCACGTTCGGCGGCTTCTCGTGCAGTCTGTTCGCGTTGCAGGAGTTTTTCGCGTTCACCTTCCATGCGCTTGCGATCGCTAATATCTTTGAACACGACGGCAACTTTTCGGGCTTCTGGCTGCCCGGTGCGGCAAGCATAAACGTCAAACCAACGGTTCAGCGCTTCGGAGCCATTTTCAAAGCGAACGGATTCACCCGTCAGGGCGACTTGTCCGTAAACCTTAATCCAGTGGTCTTCAATATCTGGAACTAACTGACGCACCGTTTTACCAACGGCTTGTCGAAGTCCTGTTTGTTGCTCGAAGACAGGATTGATTTCCAAGAAGCGGTAGTCGATCGGCGTATCATTGGCATCAAATAGCACTTCAATGATGCAAAAGCCTTCATCGATCGACTCGAACAGCGTTCGATAGCGTTCCTCCGATTGGCGCAGGGCTGCTTCCGCTTGAATTTGATCGGTGACATTCTTGAAATAAACGGTGATTCCCTGTGCGGCAGGGTAGCTGCGGACTTCGTACCAACGATCGTGGTCGGGATAAAACGCCGTCAGTGACGCAGGCAGGCGATCGCGCATGGCGCTCCAGTAGATCGGCTCAAACTCGCTACCAATCAGTCCTGGGTATTCTTCCCATAAATTCTTGCCAATCAAATCACCCGGAGTGCGATCGAGCAAGGTTTCGGCAAATTGATTGACGTAGGTGAACCGCCAGTTCTCATCCACGGCAAAGAATGCTTCACCAATGCTCTCTATAATATTCCGGCTCTGCTCCTCGCTTTCACGCAAGGCTGCTTCCGCCCGTTGGCGCTCGTTTTCGACGCGCACGCGCTCGGTGATGTCAACGGCAGCACCGTAAATCACTTGTTCTTCTGGGTGCGGCTGGGCATTCCAGATAAACCAGCGATAGGAGCCATCTTTGTGGCGGTAACGGTTTTCAAACGTAAAGGTTTTGTTACCGGAGAACAGACTGTCGGTTTCTGCAATGGAGGTGTCCAAGTCGTCCGGGTGCACAAACTCAGTCCAGGGGCGGGATGTCATTTCGTCTGGTGTCCAGCCGAGGGTTCGTTCAAAGGTTGGGCTGACCCAGTGGAAATACCCGTTTATGCCCGTAATCACTTGCAAATCCGAACCGACGGCCAGAAACCGTTCCCGTTCCTGCTCAATTTTTTTGCGATCGTTGATATCCCGGAAGAAAAGAGACAGCCCCGTCGGTGAAGGATAAACGTGAACCTCTAGCCACAAATCAAACGGCGCATAATATTCCTCAAATTCCACCGCGATTTGCTCGCTGAGCGATCGGCGACACTGGATTTCAAACTGATTGCCGATCGTGCCTGGGAAGGCTTCCCACATCGTTTTGCCCAGCATTGCTTCTAGGGGGGTTCGCGACACTCGTTGTGCCGATTCGTTGGCGTAGATAAAGCGAAAGTCGAGATCCATTGCCATAAACGCATCGGTCACCCGCCCCAAAATGGTTCGCTCTCGCACAGTTGCTTCCTGTCGTAGCCGTGCCAGCTTCAAACTTGCTTCTACCCTTGCCAGCAGTTCACGCGCCGAGAAGGGTTTAATCAGATAGTCGTCGGCGCCGGCTGCGAGTCCTTCAATACGCGCTTCTTCGCCCGCGCGGGCTGATAATAGAATGATGGGAATGTCTTGGGTTGCGGGATTAGAACGCAGCGATCGCAACAACTCAAACCCATCCATCCCCGGCATCATCACATCTGTCAATACCAAATCGGGTGGATTCTTCTCAATGGCAGTCAATGCGGCAATGCCATCGGCGACGGTTTGAACAATATAAGAACCGCTCAGGAGTCGTCGAATATAATCGCGCATATCAGCGTTATCATCGGCCAGGAGAATTTTAGATTTTAGATTTTGGATTTTAGATTGAGCGGGTTGATTGACGAGTTCATGAGTGGATGGAGCCATGCTCGATTCTTCTAATCTAAAATCGCCTTCTGGCAACCAGCGTTGAGCTTCTTCGATATATGGCATCGCGCCTAACGCCGTTGATGCTAACCTGCGACTGGCACCAATGCGCTCCGGCTGCAGATGAGCTGTTCCGGTGGGAATCGTCACTGTAAAGCAACTTCCCAGTCCAAAAGTGCTGGTGACATCGATCGCTCCCCCATGTAGTTTGACGAGTTCTTGTACTAGCGATAGCCCAATGCCGGAACCTTCAAAACTCCGCCCTTGCGAGTTTTTGATTCGATGAAATCGCTCAAATAAATGCGGTAGTTCTTCGGACGGAATACCGACTCCTGTATCTGCAACTGATAATTCAACACAATTTTCGCCGCACTGCAATCGAACAGTAATTGTTCCCGCTAACGTAAACTTAAAAGCATTTGATAATAGATTGAGAACAATTTTTTCCCACATCTCGAGATCGATATAAATCGCTTCGGGCAAGGGTGGACAGTCAACAATTAGCGACATTCCCACCCGTTCAATCAGCGATCGAAACGTGCTGGCAAGTTCCGCCGTATAGGTTGCCAAATCTACAGGTTCATAAGCGGCCTGGACTCGACCTGCTTCGATGCGTGAGAAATCGAGCAAGCTATTGACGAGTTTGAGCAGTCGCATTCCGTTACGCTGCACCAACTGTAATTGTTCGCGTTCTTGAGGTGGAATTGTTCCATTCAAATTCGCGATCGTTTCTTCCAACGGCGACAGCATTAAGGTCAGCGGCGTGCGGAATTCGTGCGAAACATTGCTAAAAAACGTGGTTTTGGCGCGGTCTAACTCAGCCAGTGCTTCGGCGCGTTTGCGTTCTGCTTCATAGGCTTGGGCGTTCGCGATCGCTGTTGTCACCTGCCCTGCCATCAAGTCAAAAAAACCTTTGTAATCATCATCAAACGTTCTCAGCGGACTCACTCCCGCAATCAGGAACCCGAAGGTTTCTCCCGATCGAGCTAGTGGTAGAACTACCGCTTGATGAGGAGACCCGGACCACGCGCCGCCCGGTAAAAGTCCAAATTGCGCCTCCAAATCTTCAATGATTCTGCTTTCGCCCGTCTCCATGACTTGCTTCAATTGCCACTGGCACTTTTGGGCGGATGTAAGCTCGATCGCCTCACAAGAGGCTCCGGTTCCGGCTGCTAACCTTGTTGTACCCGCGAGTCGTGCGATCTCGCTTTCGCCATCGAGTAGATAAAACAGCGCAAACGGGATGTCATAGGCGTTATTGGTCAATACGGTGGCGGAAATCTCGCAAGCTGCTTCTTGCGTCTTGGCAGTGACTGTTTCTGCTGCTAATTCGCGCAGCGTTGCCAAGCGGCGATCGCTCAAAACGCGCTGAGTGTCCTCGCTACAGGCGCAGAAAATGCCCCCTACTGGGCCATCATCATTCGCCACCGGACTGTAGGAAAAGGTAAAGTAGGTTTCCTCTGTATACCCGTTGTGCTCCATTACCAGAAGCAATTCTTGATTCCACGTCGATTGTCCCTGGTTCAAAACCGCTTCTGCTTGCGGCCCTACCGTGTCCCAGACTTCAGCCCATACCCGTGACGCAGGCTGACCTAGTGCTTGCGGATGTCGCTTGCCGAGGACAGGAATGTAAGCATCGTTATAAAAGTTGGTCATCTGCTGTCCCCACCAGACGAACATGGGGTAGCGAGAGCCTAAGATGATCCGAATCGCGGTTTTCAAGCTTTGAGGCCAGGTTTCAACGGCACCAAGGGCAGAAAGCGACCAATCGTGCGATCGCATCAGCATCGCCATCTCGCTATTGCCTGCAAAAATCTGTTCAACGAGTTGATACTGCTGGATCATGCGCTTGTCTTTCCATTGATCCCACACCAACGGGCAACGATACTATCTCGGCTGACCGGGCGGGTTTAGCTAGGTGACGCCAGAAACCCAGCGGAGATCGCCTGTTGCTGGTCAACTTTTACAGCATAGGCTGCCAGAGCGAGCGCTGGAATCGGCCCGGCGGGCGATCGTTCCGGCTGTGGCGAATTTTACGCATGAGAGGATAGCCGTGCATCTTTTGCCTTTCGATCTCATATCAATTCCGTCACGGCCGGAACGATCGAGCTTTGGTTTTTAGCCAATGGAAACAAAAGATCGCTTTAATCAAACAAGGTGGTTTGAGAAGAACTTGGCAGCGCTGAAATAACACGAATTCGATTAGTGGCCTCTGCCTGTGAGACAGTTCGACCCCACTATACCGCAAGCGGTTGGTGATGCGTACTTCTCCTAACCTGCATCTTTCTTTGTGAAAAATACTTGCAAAATTTTTGACATCGTGCTAACGTTAAAAGGTTTGAGACTTAACTTCAATAGAGGTAAAACCCCGCAGAATGAAACAATTGGGAACCCATCTGGTCGCTGATGCTTGGCAGTCTCCTGGAGACCTGCTCAACGATCCTGAACGTATCCGCCGCGCTATTCTCGATGCGATCGAAGCCGGAGGAGCTACTCTCATCGATTTGTGCGTACACCAGTTTAGTCCTCACGGAGTGACAGCTACTGCTACTTTGGCAGAGTCCCATATAGCAATCCATACTTGGCCTGAACACGGTTATTTTGCTGCAGATTTATTTTTCTGCGGAGCCGGCGACCCTCACCGAGCCATGAAGGTGCTACAGACAGCTTTGGAAGCTAAACAGGTAAAACTCACTGAGTTCACGCGCGGTTTCGAGCCAGGGGTGGGAATCGTAGGTTCTGCTTGTGAAGAGCAGTATGCCCCTCGTTCAGTAGAAACGATTGCCGCCAGAGGATGATGGCCAATTAGCGTAACTTTGAACAATTTATGCTAGGTTTTGTTTAAAATCCCACGGCTTGAGCCGTGGGATTCTTGTTGGAATTTACTTTTTCATTAATAAAGGGCGGACAACTAAATAACCTGCACCGAAAGCTGCAATCACAATCAGAAAAATCGCGATCGCCAACCACAATCCGCTTAAATCTGAGGTTTTTTTGAGTTGAGATCGCACACGGTAAGGAGTTTCTGGCACCTCTGTAAATAATTTTTCGGGAAGTGGCTGCGGCATTGAGGTGGCTGTTGGCTCCGGTTCCGGTATTGGGAAGGGGAAAGCCACTGTCTGAGGTGGTTGAGGTATGGCAGAGTTAGTCTGCGAGGTTACAGGTGGTGGGGGCGGAGGTTCAATGCTGAAATTGAATTTGACTGACGGCATTTGAGGCATTCCTGTCTGGGTGACGCTCTGAGCCGAGTTGACTACTTGCTGTAACTGTTGGGATACTTGAACTACTGTTTCTACTTCTCGCCGCAGTTGTTGATTTTGTTGGACTAATTGCTGATTGTGGGTTTTGAGGGAGTCCACCATCGCTTGGGCTGCTTGGAGCTCTGCCGTGACTTCTCGATAGAGGGAAATCGGTACCGATGGAGAGTAACTATTTGAGTTTTCAGGGGAAGTATTGTCAGATAAGGTAGTATTTTGCATAATTGTAGATGGCGAGGGTGAACTTGTTTTAGTTTAGCCTGAGACTATTTGCAATTAGATCGATCGCAACAAAATTCGTCAAGATATTTGTTACAGATATTGAACGTAAATTTAATTTAATGTTACAAGTTTTTGGTCAATCGCTATGAACAACTACGCACCGGAACAAACTATGTCGCAAAAGTCAAGCACCGAAGAAATGAAATACGGCGAACGCCAGATTTTGGAAGGGGAGTTAATTACTTTCCCGAATCCGCGAGTCGGGCGGCGCTACTCGATTAACATCACTTTGCCGGAGTTTACTTGCAAGTGTCCGTTTTCTGGCTATCCCGATTTTGCGACTATTCACGTTACTTACGTGCCAGACGAGCGGGTGGTAGAGTTAAAAGCGCTCAAACTCTACGTTAACAGTTATCGCGATCGCTACATTTCTCACGAAGAATCGATCAATCAAATTTTAGACGATTTTGTGGCGGCTTGCGCGCCGCTGGAAGCGACGATTAAGGGCGATTTTTCGCCACGCGGGAATGTCCACACCGTGATTGAGGTGTCGCATCAGAAGTAGGTGCAGTCCCTGTGAGTGTCCGCCCGCTTGAACTGCTTTAGCGGGTAGGTATCTCATCGGAGAGAGATTCTAATGACATAAATTGTTTGACATTTAATATTTCAATCAACACCAGTTCTCCGCTGCTAGAATAGTGCAGAATCATGTTTCCTTCATCTTCGGCATAGGCGATCGGGCAATCGGAAATTTCGATCAGCATCGCATCTACATCTTGGCTGTATCTAATCTTTTTCATATCTTGACTTTCTAGAATCTCTCTTTTTAGTAATGCGTGTTAACTGAACTCAATCCTTTTTATCACATTTATTTCCTGTTTAATTATCCGTTTTTTACCTGGTGTAAGGTGCGCCTAGCGCACCCTACGGTTAGTTTTGATTCGCTAGAGAAGTCGGCGCTATTTCGCTCTTTTCTTCCTCTTTTTTCGATTCTGCCAACTTGTCCAAAATCTCCACAACTTCTCTCTCAAAACTCACCTGAGCGCGATTTGTGCGCCCGCCGACGTATAGTTTGCCGTTGGTTTCCAAAGCCCAAATCTGCGAGTGAGACAGATAGCTCATCAGCACGCTAAGCATCAACAACCCAAAGCCAGTATAAACGATCGGAATACCCGGATCGGCTTTAATTTGCAATCCCGTACTGCCTACAACTTCGTCAATTGTCAGCATGACTCCGTTAACTTCTACCGCCGTGCCTGCGCGAACTGTAGTTAACAATTTGCCATCCGTACCGTACACTAACATCGTTCCTTGCAAGTCTTTTGCTAGCAGAGAAACTCCCGCACTCAAATCGGGTTTTGTGGGAATCCAAGCACCCCAAATTCGGCCTTTACCTTGGGTGTCTAGCTGAGCCATTGGCAATTGTAAAACCGGGCTTTTGTTGAGGCGAACTCGCACGGCGGCTATTGCCCAATCTGCTTGATAAAAAGTGACTCCCCGGTATCTGAGGGGCTCGTTAACGTGAATGGTTTTGCGATCGACCTCTTGGCCTGTTTTGTCCAAAACTGACAGGTCAGAGTAAAATTGGTCGATTCCGCCTTCGGGAGTATAATCAATCCAGAACCGATTAACTCGCATCGACCAATCCTTCGGTATTTGCGGCCCGGCCCAAGGCCCCGCATCCAGGATATTCTGCACCTGAAATGTTTCGCCACTGGGAACAATTTCTTGACCGAGAAATCCCGTCATTGCGCCCCATATCGACCCAGTTAAAATAATTAGCATACTGGCGTGAACAATAATCGGGCCGATTTTACCAATTATTCCCTTGCGGGCATAAACTTTTTCGCCTTCTCGAAATATGCGGTAATTTTTTTGCTGCAAAAGTGGTTCTAACGAACTTAAAGCAACTGTTTCTAATTCCGCACTGAGAGCTAATTTTTCAAACTGCTTTGGTTCTTCATAAAATTTCCAGCGGCGGGCGGCTTTTAGTGCGGGAAATTGTCGGGTAAATGTACAAGCTGTTAAGCTGCTGCCGAACAAAATGAGGATTGACAAAAACCACCAAGTGCGGTATACGTGGTCAAGTCCTGCAATTAGCACAACTTTCCAAGTTAGGAAGCCGAACAAAGCGGGGTGTTCTGGATAGTTAGATTGGTAAAAGGGTACTGATTGGCCTTGTTCGATGACAGTGCCAGAAATGCTGAAAAATGCGATCGTCAGCAGCAAGATAATTGCCAGCCGCAAATCTGCTAGCACCGGCAAGATTTCTCGCTTGAAAAACCTTTGAGGGGCTGTCGCCCAGTTTGAGAGTTTTGATAGAAATACTTCTTTTGATGTCATTGGTAATTATGGAGGAAGTTCGGCAACGAGCAATGTACGGGATGTAACGGATGGAAGGAAGTTCGGCAACGGATTGTGTAACGGATGTAACGGATGGAAGAAGGGAGAAGGAAGAGAAAGGAGGGAAAAAAAAGATGAACCCAATATTATTATTTTTATTGAAAAAGTTTCAATCAATTTTGAATTCTTTCTCTTTTCTTTCTTTCTTCCTTCGTGTTCTTCGCGTCTTCGCGGTTCGTTAAAAAAAACTTAATTCACGCATTTCGTAGTGATTGCCATATCTATAAATAAGGGCTGAAGCCCTGAGTACGAACCTTACGCGGGAAGTATCCGGGAAAGCAGGGAGAAAACACCAAATCCTACTAGCAAAACGCCGCTAAAAGGCGTAATCCAACTCGACCACCGACGTAATTCTAACAACTTTTTAATGCTAGCAGTAAAAGTACCTGCTATAATCAGCGGAGCGACGTAGCCAGCAGCGTAAAACAGCAGCAACACACCACCTAAAACTGTATCTCCCGTTTTGGAAACCCAAGCTAAGAGTGTAGCTAAAACCGGCGTGCTGCAGGGAGACGCTACTAAACCAAAAGTTAAGCCCAATAAGTACGATCGCACGCCCGCCGGCAAATCTTTCGGCACCCACCCCACAGCGTCGAAAGACGGCAGTTGCAAAGGTAAAGCTTCGAGTAAATTCAGCCCCATTAGAATAGCAATAATGCTGACAAGAATCGGCAAACCCACGCCAATTTTCCCGTAAACTTGTCCGGCAAATGATGCTACAATACCTAAACCCGCAAGGGTGGTGGCTAATCCCAGGGAAAACCACGCAGACTGGGCGGCAGCTTGCAGGCGGCTTTTTGCTTCGTATCCGCCGATGTAGCCGATCGTGATCGGCAACATGGAAAGCATACAGGGTGTTAAGCTCGTTAGCAACCCTGCCAGAAAGATGACTCCGACGCTGACTAAACTGAGGTTTGTCAGTTGAGTATTTACTAAATTATTAGCAAATTGTGCGAGTTCGTAAAGTTGAGTTTGCAGGGTTTCCATCAGTCGATTTTAGATTTTAGATTTTAGATTTTAGATTGACTCACAGCCCATCGATTTTAGATTTTAGATTTTAGATTATTAGATTTTAGATTGACTCCACAGCCCATCGATTTTAGATTTTAGATTTTAGATTTTAGATTGACTCTACAGATGAATCTGGGAGTTTCAACTAAATACCTAATATTTTTGCTCTTCACGACTCCTGTCGGGGGCTTGTAGCCCTAGGCAGGTGACTTCAGGTTCGGGGGTGTTCTGGCTTTGTTGAAAATTGTAACAGATGCGCGCAGGTTCGGTTTGAGATTTTAGATTTTAGCGATATTTACTGGTTGGGAGTTAAAAGGTCGATCGCACCCTGGTTTAAATTGATATCTTGACCGCAAGCATCCAGGATACAAGCCCCCGGATTCATTCCTTCGCAGACTCAGGACCCAGAAATAAAAACCTGTATCCGATAAAGGAGCCCCCGAATTTATCCGTGGGGTCAAGGCTTCAATCTAAAATCTAAAATCTAAAATCTAAAATCGATTGACAGCCTCCTCAACAAGCTGTTGGCAACGGGCGCAGCTACACCCGATAATTCATTCACTGCGAAATCAGCCCGAAAGCCTGTTGTTGAAATTATTCAAGCAGACTTTAATTTTACTCTACTGTAAATTCAAGCCACTTTCTTCATTAATAGACCCGTCCGGCATTATTGCCCCTGCCAGCACCGCACCTCTGAGATTTGCTCCCGTTAAAGTAGCACCTTCTAAATTAGCATTGCTCAAATTTGTGACTTGTTTGGAACCTCGGAAAAAGAAGCTGTGCAAGTCAGCACCTCTCAAATTACTGTCGGCTAAATTAGCATATTGCAAATCAGCACCGTGCAGCGTCGCATCCGTTAAATTAGCTTCCGTGAGATTGCTTCCCCAAAGTCGAGAATCTAAGACATTAGCATCTTGTAAATTGGCGCGGCTCAGATTTGCCAAAGTCAGATTAGCATCCCACAACTTCGTGCCGTTGAAATTAGCTTCGGTCAAATTGGCTCGACTGAGATCCGTGCCTAAAATCTCAGCATTTGCTAAATTAGCGCCACTGAGGTCTGCACCAGAAAGGTCAGCATTTTTTAAGTTAGCACCGGACAAATTAGCACCGGACAAATTAGCGCCGGACAAATTGGCTTCTTGGAGATTAGCTCCCCGCAAATCGACAGCGCTCAAATCGCATTGCTTCCAGAGAAAGCTGACGCACCAATTATCTTTTAATAGGTGACTCAAATCCTCCCCATTCGCGGCCATCACAGGAGGAGTTAAGTAGAGAGTGAACAGGACGATCGCCAATACGGCCGCGAAGAAAATTTTCAACCTCATAACTCTTTTCATTGACACTAATTTGCGCCATTAATTATTGATGTCTAATCAAAGCATAGCAAATAATCTGCAACTTTCCTCAGCAAGATTACTCAAAAATATTAGTAATTTGTGGAACAGGCCGGAAAGCCTGTTAAGCGAGAATGGTGCTCTGGGCGTGAGTAAAAACCGGGTTTAAGATGGCCGTGTTCGATGGACAAATCCCGATCGAATATCGCTACAAAGTAATACTTGCTGCGGGCAGTTGCGATCGCTCCCCCAGGGGCCTACCTGCAAACAATCCCGGTAGGAACTGCTCACTATGGGAAGAAAGAAACCGCCAAGCTAGCCTGAAAACCTTATATTTAAAGGGTTGTAGACGCATTTGTTCACAATTGCGATCGTCATCACTAACTAAGCCCAACTTTCATCACACAACTCAAGCCCCAGCATCACCAAATCTCATCAAACTTATCACGTTCCTGAGACTACGGATATCACTGTCAGTAGCTGAAGTATGGAGGAAAATAAGTGCATACAGTTGAACACCACTCCTCCCATGCCTACTATCCCCCTTCTCCCAAGCCAATTAGTTGTCACAACTATTTTCAATTCGATCGAATCTTTGGGATTCACTAATATTGCAGGCAAAGTATTTCCGGGGGAGCAAGCTGAATCCCGACAAGAGGCAAATTTAAAAGTTAGTACCCAAAAGTTTTACACTCAGGGTTTAAAAAATCTCGAACAACAAGACTTGCACGGCGCTATTAAAAATTTTACTGCCACAATTAACATTAATCCGCAATTCGCGTCAGCTTATAACGATCGCGGTGTGGCCCGCTACAAATTAGGCTACAAGCAATCGGCGATCGAAGATTTAACTACAGCCATCGAACTCAATCCTTACCGAGCCAAGTATTACAGCAATCGGGGGTTTATGCTGACTGGTTTAAAAGATTATACTGCGGCGATCGCAGATTACAACTCGGCACTGCTGCTGAACCCCAATTTAGCCCAAGCTTACTTTAACCGAGGTGCTATCCGCCTGCAAATGGAGAATTCCCTGGCAGCACTAGCTGATTTTGAGTCAGCAATTCGCCTCGATAGCGATTTTGCTAAAGCTTACTTTAACCGAGGAGTGATTAGATATAAATTGAGAGAGGTTCAGGGAGCATTTGAGGATTTTCAGAAGGCGGCAGGGCTTTTTAAGCTGCAGGGGAGAATGGATTCTTATCAAGATGCGGTTTCTAAAATTAGCCAGCTATGGTATTAGTTGAATTGGGGAATTGGGAATTGGGAATTGGGAATTGGGAATTGGGTAAGGTGCAGCGCACCTTACACCTCTAGTTAAAGTTAGCCAATTCTCAAGGCTGCATCGGTAGGTTGAGGGTTAGGAGCACTAGGAATCCTAGATAAAGGAATTGCAAAGGCTGCATTTTGAACAGAGGCGACGGTAGCATTTTGTACCACAGTAGAAGCCGCTGCCAAGTTAATTACAGTATTGCTTCCAGATTGAGTGAATGTAGTATCGGATAAATTTCCTGTCAAAGCAATGCGATCGCCTTCCTCTGGTCTAAAATCAACTATTGTATGACTTGTCGGGGGTAGGGTAATAAAAGGAAGAGAAGCAGGATCTACTCCGAGCAAAACAAAAGTATCTGCACCACTACCTCCTGTGAGAGTATTGTTGCCTGTATCTCCAATCAAAATATCATTGCCATCACCACCAATTAAGATATCATTCCCTTGACCGCCTCGCAAAAAGTCGTTACCAGCATCACCATTGAGAATATCGTCAGCGAAATTGCCAATCAGAATATCGTTGCCAACACCTCCGCTAATGGAGTCGTTACCTTTGCCGCCTCTGAGAAAGTCGTCACCCGCTTCGCCCGTGAGGGTATCGTTGCCTTGGCTGCCATTAATTGCATCATCCGTGGGTGAACCGAGGATCGCATTGTTGCCGCTACCTCCCACTACACCGCTGGGATTTTGCTGAGAGTCTTGGGAAGTGACTTGATAGTTATTGGTGGTGTTTGACAGTCTGAGCGCTCGCAAAGATAGATTTACGAAATTGGTACTATTGATTAAAGCGTTAAGCGCATTAACATCGCTAACTATGCTAGAAACCCGACTGGGAACGATTCCTTGAACGACTTTTGCAGTCGAAATGCGATCGCCCTGCTGCACCGCATTCACCGTTTCAAAACCTTGAATAACGTTGCCAAAAACAGCATAATTACCATCCAAAAATGGCAAATCATCCAAAGCAAAATAAAACTGCGAAGAAGCAGAATTCAAAGCATTAGAACGAGCCATTGCCACAGCCCCGCGAGTGTGCGGCAACTGCGGCGTCTGGGTTACAACTTGGTTGTAAACAGGTTGCGCGGCCCCTTGTGGCTTAATTTCCAAAGGAATAAAACGCGGCTGATTGGTATCCGGGTCAATAAAATTACCCGTTCCCAATTGACTTGCGGGAATTGTCGTATCTCTGCTGCGCGGATCGCCTCCTTGCACCACAAAAGGCTCTGGCTGGCGCACAACTCGGTGAAACATCACCCCGTCGTAAATGCCACGTTCAACTAAGTCAACAAAATTTCCCCCAGTAATCGGGGCATTAGTGCCGTCTACTTCGATCGTAACGGGTTGACCGTTAATTACCTGGACTACTATAGCTTTGCCTGTTAACGGGAGTGCAGCGCTCATGGGTAAATTGCTATTTGAGTGAGTGATCGTTGGGTTTTAGAAGCAATCCGCGAATTGCCCTTACCCATTTAATCAGAAAACTGTAAACTTGTCTTAAGTACAGTTCTACTTCTAAATTTATGATGTCCCGTCGCAAGTTTTTTAGCACTTTATTGGCAATTTGTCTAGTTGTTCTAAGTTTCAATTTTGCCACACCTGCATTGGCCCTCGGTGGCAAGCTTCCGACGCTGAATGAAGCGGCACCGGATTTTAGTTTGCCGACAAACAGCGGCGAGGGACAAGTCTCCCTGTCCGATTATCGCGGTAAGTGGCTGGTAGTCTATTTTTATCCGAAAGACTTTACATCGGGATGTACGATCGAAGCACGGAGATTTCAGGAAGACTTGCCGAAATACTTGGCAAAGAATACTCAAATTATCGGTATTAGCGCTGATGATGTCAACTCCCACGCGGAATTTTGCGATTCGGAAGGTTTAAAGTTTCCGCTGTTAGCTGATACGGATGGTAAAGTGAGTAAAGCTTACGGTTCTTGGATGAGTTTTATCTCGGCGCGGCACAGTTTTATTATTGACCCTGAAGGCATTTTGCGGGAAACTTTTGTGAAGATTAATCCGGCGATTCATTCTAAAGAAGTGTTTGCCCGTTTGGGGGAATTGCAGGCTAACGGGTAATACCATTTTAGATTTTAGATTTTAGATTGGAAGAATTGGGAATGACTGAGGAAGCTTGTGTTTGTAGTAAGGACTAAAATCCTCTGAAAATGCAGATGATTTTAGTCTTCACTGCAAACGTTATCAGGTTGATTTGGGAGCATCTCATATTTGTAAAAATACTTCTTCTGGCTCCTTCCTTCTGCCTCTTTCCTTCTGCCTCTTTCCTTCTGCCTCCTGCCTCCTGCCTCCTGCCTCAAAACTCCAATTTCTAGCGGAGGGCTGCAAAGGTGAGATGCTCCCGTTGATTTGACCTCACATCTTGCACCATTCTCAATCAATACGCTTGGGTTAAAACTATTTATTCCGGGCTATATCCCCCTCGCATACCCCCTACTCCCCCTGATTGTTGGGGAGTAGGGGTTGACTTTGAGTAATTTCTTGTCCCACCCCCTACTCCCCTTCGTAGGGGCGGTGCCAAGAGTGCCCGCCCTAGGCGCCGGGGGATCGAGCTTAACCCAAGCGTATTGCATTCTCAATAATCCTTTTTTGGGTGGGTTCTCCTGCCCAACCCCTACTCCCCACGAGAAAATCTACTCTTTGTGGAACGGGCAGGAGAGCCCCTTATTGACAATGGTGCAACATCTCAGTTTTACGGGAAATGATGGCTGGTAACGTGACAAGCAATATCAGAGTAAATTTAAAATCTAAAATCGCCTGTCATGCCATATTCAATGAGAATTAAACTTGCTATTGACTGCAAGAGGCTCCGAAGAAGATTCAGGCTCTGAAAATTTTCTATTTCTGCTAGCAAGGCGGCGTTCCGGGTCAATTCCCTCGAAGGTTGGCGGCAACCAAACTCGGACTACCAACAACACTCCCAAAACCAGCAAAAATGCGCCTGTTGATAATATTTGAACCCAGGGAGTTTCCAGCACTCCCCGCACGATAACTTCTCGCAAAACAGATACTATACAAACTTCCACAGCCACACCTATCGAAACCCGCTGCTCTTGTAAATAAATAATTAGCAGGCGAAATAATTCCACCAAAACCAATAAGAATAGAATGTCGGCAGTGACTTCCTGGAAATTCAAAGGAGGTAGCAGCGAGAAGAACATTTCTCGCAGTTCGAGCACCATGAAACAAAACAAACCAATACATAGGGAAATTACAATTAAGTCTTGGACTGTTTCCAGAGCGGTGACGATTAATTGAAGATTCAACCATTGAGGGGGGTGACTGGACGAGTTGTTTAAACGCTTTTCCATTGACAGCTCCTGCAACTTGTTTGACTTCCTTACAGCTTAATTGAACTTAGGTTAATCTTTGACAATTTACAGGTTTAATCTATTTATCAGTCTCATAAAATTTCGCTCGGTTGACAATTTCACACACACTTTTATTTGCCACCCCGGTGGCTTGACATTTAGTGATACTTTATGCTATGTGAAACCTGCAATAAGTAGCTTTGATATCTAAAAAATACAAGTCTGAATGCTGGAATGCCCCAACTGCTATAAAATATGAAAATTGTAAAGAATTATTTACCACAGCTTGATAAACTCAAGCTAGCGACTCTCGGCTTTAATCATACAAAAGCCGGAAAGTTAGCCCAAAAACCAAAAGTAATCCAGAGAGGATTGAACACAATGGCATTTGAACTTGCACCATTACCCTTCGCCGCTGACGCCCTAGAGTCAGGTCATATGTCGGCCAACACTTTTTCGTTCCACCACGACAAGCACCACGCTGCTTACGTGACCAATCTGAATAAACTGATTGAAGGAACTGAAATGGCGAGCAAATCCCTTGAAGAAATTGTCAAGGAATCTGCTAAAGACCCATCCAAAGCTGGCATTTTCAACAATGCAGGTCAAGTTTGGAACCACAATTTTTTCTGGAATTCCCTCGCACCGGGCGGCGGTGGCACTCCGACAGGAGCTTTAGCTGAGAAAATCAACGCCGACTTCGGCAGCTTCGACAAATTCAAAGAAGAATTTAAGACTGCTGCGACAACTCAGTTCGGTAGCGGCTGGGCTTGGCTGGTTGTGGACAACGGTACTTTGAAAGTTACCAAAACAGCTAACGCTGACACCCCCGTAGCACACGGTCAAACTCCGTTGCTGACTTTGGATGTGTGGGAACACGCTTATTATTTGGATTTCCAAAACCGCCGTCCCGACTACATTACTAATTTCTTGGATAATTTGGCTAACTGGGATTTCGCAGCAGCAAATTTGGCTGCGGCTTAGTAGCATCTTAGTTTGAGGACTAAAGTCCTCACTACAAACTTTATCGGTTTGTAGTGAGGACTTTAGTGGTGATGAATGAGAATTATTTAACCTGACATCTTGCAGCAATATCAATAAGAGGATTTTTCGTGGGGTCGGGCGGGTTTATAGAACCTATTTGCAAGCTTTAAGGCTGTTGGCGAACCCGCCCCTACGGCTAATTGAGAATGGTGCAAGATATCAGTTTAACCAAACTTGCTATTAAGCTGTTCGGCATTTAAAAGACGATTGTAGGGTGCGGAGCGTACAGAAGTGTTTCCCGCATAAGCGCGTAAGTGTTCACTCCTGACGCACCATACAAGCCTCGTTAGTGGTTTAAATGCTCCACAGCTTAGCAGACAAAAACAGCTTTCAACATTCCTTCGTCTCGGTCTGGTTGGAGTTCAAATCCTAGTTTTTTACAGAGGCTCTGCATCTGGTAGTTGCTATTGAGAATGTAGCCAACGATCGCCTCTAATTTCTCTTCCTGACCAATTTGCAGCATCCGCCTCAATAATTCTGTTCCCAAACCGCGCTTCTGATAGCTATCGCTAACGATCAGCGCAAATTCGGCTTGGTTTGTGCCGTGGAGTTTGCTCAGACGCGCTACTCCCAAAACCCGGTGTTCTGAGGTTTCCGGGTCTTGACGATCGGCTACTAACACCATTTCCCGATCGTAGTCAATAAAACAAATCCGGGTCAAACGTTCGTGAGCGATGCGGTGCTTTAACTTTACCATGTGAGCGTAACGCAAATACACGCTCTCTTCGGAAAGTTCTTTGTGGAAGAGCACCATCAGCGGCTCATCTTCTGGGCGAATGGGACGGATGGTGAGGGGACGATCGCCGTTTGTTGACCATGTTTGAACGTATTGCGTAGGATAGGGGCGAATCGCGGGTGAAATGCGGTTTTCTGTTGTCTGGAGAACAACGCGGGCATCAAGAGCGATCGCACCTTCAGGAGAAACCAACAGCGGATTAATATCAATCTCGGAAATTTGAGGTTGCTCTACAATCAGTTGACTGAAACGAACTAATAACTGTTCGAGTTGTACCAGGTCAATTGCCGATCGACCGCGCACTCCTTGCAAAGCTTTATAGATGCGAGTTTGCTCCATCATCCGCCGCGCTAGGGTGGTATTTAAAGGCGGAAGGGCGAGCGATCGATCTTGAAAGACTTCCACTAATTGTCCGCCGGAACCAAACAGCATCACCGGCCCAAATTGTGGGTCAATACTGCTACCCAAAATTAGTTCATAGCCTTCCAAATGCACCATCGGCTGCACGGTTACGCCAAGAAACGCTGCAGGATCGATCGCCCGTACCCGCTGGGCGATCGCCTCAAAGGCACTAATTACAGCGTTAGCATCGCCTAAATTTAGTTTTACACCCCCCACATCGGTTTTGTGAGTAATCGTCTCAGAATGGAGTTTTAGCACCACTGGATAACCGAGGCGATCGGCAATTTCCACAGCTTCGGCCGCACTTGCTGCAATTTCTGTCGCTACGGTGGGAATGCCGTAAGCAGCCAGCAACTGTTTTGATTCGTACTCGGTTAATAGAGTGCGATTGTTTTGGCCCGCGGCAGTCAAAATCTTCGCAGCAGTCGCACACCCGGAAGTCTCGATTTCGCAATCAGCGGGGAGAGATGGCGTTTCGTAGATAGCGCGCAGGTTGTATGTGTACCGCCACATATAGTTGAATAACCTGACGGCGGTATCGGGATAAGGGAAAGTCGGAATATTTGCCTGATTGAGAATTTGCGTTCCCGCTGACACTTCCACACCGCCCATCCAGCTTGCTAATAAGGGCTTTCCGAGTTTGCTGTAAGACTTGAGTTTTTCTGCGGTTTGGGTGGGATTTGTCATCGCTTGTGGCGTCAGGATGACCAGCAATCCGTCACTATTGGGATCGGGAGCGACAACTTCTAGAGTTTTGGCGTAAAGATCGCTACTAGCATCGCCCAAAATATCGATCGGGTTGTGATGACTCCACTGAGGGGGCAAAAACTCATCAAGCTTCTGCACCGTCTCCGGTGACAGATTTGCCAGCGCACCGCCGTCGCTAATTAAGGCATCAGTGGCGATCGCCCCTGGGCCTCCTGCATTGGTGACGATC
The DNA here is from genome assembly GCF_036705405.1 of Microcoleus sp. B13-B6. Taxonomy (NCBI): domain Bacteria; kingdom Bacillati; phylum Cyanobacteriota; class Cyanophyceae; order Oscillatoriales; family Microcoleaceae; genus Microcoleus; species Microcoleus sp. B13-B6. Next base: position 3,979 of record NZ_JAUBUJ010000011.1, on the reverse strand, counting down.
GATAGGCGGTTGCCCTGCGGTCGCGGTTGCTTGGCCAGAATTTCTGCCATGTCGAACAAATCGGAAATCGTATGTACGCGCAACGCGCCACAGCGGCGGAAAGCAGCGTTAAGCACGTCATCGCTACCGGTCAAAGCCCCCGTATGGGAAGCGGCGGCTTGGGCGGCGGCGGCGGTACGTCCTACCTTGAGAATGATGATCGGTTTGTCGATCGCCACTGGGCGGGCGGCGGACAGAAACGAACGAGCATCACCCATAGATTCCATGTACAAAACGATACTGTGGGTATGGGGATCGTCCCCGAAATACTCGATCAGATCGCCCCAACCGACATCAAGCATAGAGCCGATCGACACAAAAGCGCTAAAACCGACATTTTCCCCCAAACTCCAGTCGAGAATCGAAGTACAGAGGGCGCCGCTTTGACTGATGAAGGCGACATTACCCGGACGGGCGATCGTACCTGCAAAAGTAGCATTGAGCCCAAGCACAGGATTCATCACCCCGAGGCAATTTGGGCCGATAATCCGCATTCCGCCCCGACGCGCCTCGGCCATAACTTGCTGTTCTAAAGCCTCCCCAGCCGCGCCAATCTCTTTAAACCCAGCAGAAACAATAATTGCCCCTTTCACCCCAGCAGCGATACATTCGCGGATCACTTGCGGCACCCCAGCAGCAGGCGTAGCAATCACCGCCAGATCCACTACTTCCGGGACGCTAGCAATGTCAGGATAAGACTTGAGTCCCAAGACGCTGTGGCGCTGGGGATTCACTGGAAAAACTGTTCCGCCAAACGGATTCCGAATCAAGTTCCACAGGAGAGTTCGTCCGACGCTTCCTTCTCTCTCTGTTGCGCCGATTACAGCCACGGAGCGAGGCCGAAAAATCCGATCGAGCGGATGACGCTGTTCTTTCCAAATATCGTGAGCCCGATCGCTCGCAGTGCTTTGATTCATTGAATTTATCTGCATAGTACCCTACTTCAATTAATCAGCAATTAATATTGCTCTGCTTTCGATAACAATCACCGAATCAAATCCGAACTCTTTTTCGGCTTTTTCTTCATCTTTCTCTCGTGTTCGCGGTTCGTGACCCAAAAATCTCATTGCCCGTTGCCGACCTACCCGCCCTTAAACAACCTTTCCGTTGTCCAAGTGTTAGTTGGGGAGCCAAGTTTGTCAGAGCTTCCTCAACAATAATTCAAGAGGATGCTCTGCCTACTATCTATCTTAATTCTTCCCACCGAATTAGCAAGTCAACTTTTGTAACAAATAGCGAACTGAGGATTTAAAATAGTGAAATTAAATATATACTAGATGTAGTGGTCGAAGAAGAAAAGATCGATCGCTAACAAAAATTTGAGGGGAAAGCAAGCTATGTTTGCAGAATGGCACGGCTTTACTGAAGGCAACTGGACAAACGAAGTCAACGTCAGAGACTTCATCCAAAAGAATTACACCCCCTACGAAGGGAATGCAGAATTTCTCGCAGCACCAACAGAAAAAACCCAGCAGCTTTGGCACAAAGTCCTGGAACTAATGAAGCAAGAGCGCGAAAAAAGTGTATTGGATGTTGATACAAAAGTTCCCACATCTATCACGGCTCATGCAGCAGGATACATCGATCGCGACTTAGAACAAATAGTAGGTTTGCAAACAGATAAACCTTTGAAACGCGCGATTATGCCCTTTGGCGGAATTCGGGTGGTCAAGGCAGGTTTAGAAGCTTACGGCTATCAGCTAGATGAGCAAACAGAAGAAATATTTACGAAATATCGCAAAACTCATAACGATGGTGTATTCGATGTTTACACGCGCTCGATGCGTCTGGCGAGACGTTCTGGTATCATCACAGGTTTGCCAGATGCCTATGGACGCGGGCGGATCATCGGTGACTATCGGCGCGTTGCTTTGTACGGTGTCGATCGCCTAATTGATGATAAAAAAACCCAGCAAGAATCACTCGAACTAGAGGCGATGGACGAGGCAACAATTCGTTTGCGCGAAGAGTTATCCGAGCAAATTCGGGCCTTGTTTGAGTTAAAAGAAATGGCGGCTAGCTACGGCTTTGATATTAGCCGTCCGGCGGCAAACGCACGAGAAGCTGTCCAGTGGGTGTATTTTGGCTACTTGGGAGCAGTGAAAGAACAAAACGGGGCAGCGATGTCTCTGGGCCGCGTATCGACGTTTTTAGACATTTATTTCGAGCGCGATTTGCAAAGTGGCGCGAGTTCCGAAGTGGAATTGCAAGAACTGATCGACCATTTTGTAATGAAACTCCGCATGGTGCGGTTTTTGCGGACTCCCGACTATAACGCTCTGTTTTCTGGCGATCCAACTTGGGTAACAGAGGCGATCGGCGGTATAAGCACTGACGGTAGAACATTGGTAACTCGTAACAGTTTCCGATTCTTGCACACCCTGTCAAACCTCGGTACTGCACCAGAACCAAACCTCACTGTTTTGTGGTCGGAAAACTTGCCGGAAAACTTCAAAGAATTCTGTGCCAAGGTATCCAGCGATACGAGTTCGATTCAGTACGAAAACGACGACTTGATGCGTCCTCAATACGGCGATGATTACGCGATCGCCTGTTGTGTTTCTGCCATGCGAATTGGCAAGCAAATGCAGTTTTTCGGCGCGCGAGTTAACTTGGCTAAGACTTTGCTCTATGCGATTAACGGCGGTAAAGATGAGAAGTCCGGCGACCAAATCGCGCCGCAGTTCCCACCGATTACTACCGAATATCTCGATTATGACGAGGTAAGAGCCCGGTTCCACGACATGATGGCGTGGTTGGCAAAAACGTATATCAATACGTTGAATGTCATTCACTATATGCACGACAAATACTGCTACGAACGGCTAGAAATGGCATTGCACGATCGCGATGTTTACCGGACAATGGCCTGCGGAATTGCCGGACTCTCTGTGGTGGCGGACTCCCTATCGGCGATTAAACACGCTAAAGTTAAGGTGATCCGCAACGAGCAAGGTTTGGCAGTGGATTACTCGATCGAAGGAGAATATCCCAAATATGGCAATAATGACGATCGTGTAGACAGTCTAGCCATCGAACTTGTGCAAAGCTTCATGAACGAAATTCGCCAGCACAAAACCTACCGTGGGGCTGTAGCGACTCAATCGGTACTAACGATTACCTCTAACGTAGTGTACGGCAAAAAAACTGGTAGCACTCCCGACGGACGTAAAGCAGGCGAACCCTTTGCTCCCGGTGCTAACCCGATGCACGGCCGAGATTCCTGTGGGGCGATCGCATCCTTATCTTCTGTAGCAAAACTGCCTTACAGTGATTGTCAAGATGGCATATCGAATACTTTTTCGATTGTACCGCAGGCCTTGGGCAGAATGGAGAGCGATCGGACTAATAACCTAGTTGGTCTGTTAGACGGTTACTTCCACGATGGCGGCCATCACATCAATGTTAACGCCCTCGATCGGCAAACATTACTAGATGCGATGGAACATCCAGAAAACTATCCCCAGCTAACAATTCGTGTCTCCGGTTATGCGGTTAATTTCATCAAACTTACCCGCGAACAACAATTAGATGTGATTAAACGGACTTTCCACGAGCGCGTCTAAATCCCAGCAGAAAAAACTCGGCGGTTTCAACCGCTCAAGAGTCAAACTTTCATCCGAACAGAGGGGGACTGAAGAAGCTGTTAAACAATTAAGCTCAATCCCCCCTAGCCTTAAGAAAGGGAGAACCGGAAACTCGGAAAATCCCCCTTCGTAGGGGCGGTGCCCCCGTGCCCGCCCTTGGCCAGGGGGAGCGAGCCTCGGCTATAAACAAGAGATCCGAAAAGTTTTCCGGCTATTGTTAAGCCCGCCCTCCCCCTCATATCAAATCCGTTAGCATCGGAATAGTAAATTCGAGTTCACAGTCAACAGTCAACAGTCAACAGTCAACAGTCAACAGTCAACAGTCAACAGTCAACAGTCAACAGTCAACAGTC